>CALPRR020000066.1 GCA_943326025.2 Candidatus Kuenenia stuttgartensis
CATACAAATGGGCAGAAGTTCTAGAAGCTGATGCTTTTGAATTGTTCTTAGAAAAAGGGATTTTCAACTCTGATGTTGCTCAATCTTTTGAGAATAACATTTTGAGTAAAGGAAACAGTGAAGATCCTGAAATTTTATTTGAGAAATTTAGAGGTAGAAAAACAAATAACAATGCGTTATTGAAGAAATTGGGATTAAATTAATTCACAATCAAAATAAATATTGAAAGCTGTCTCAAATGAGGCGGCTTTTTTTTGTTAACCATATAAGGGATATAAGGAATTATAAGGATTTAACCCTGAACTTATATAGCTGAAATATTAAAAAAACAAATATCACATAAAACACCCCTCTTATATGGCCTTATATGACTTATATGGTTTTATCTACTAAACACATAATCCGGATCAACAAATCTTCTATCATATAGAAACGTTTTGTCTGTTAGCGTCAGTAGAAATGCATTTAATTCTTTCTTTTCTTGTGAAGACAACTTTCCAATAGAAGTCACTCTTTGATCAACTGTTGCATTGTGATTTTGACCTTCACTGTAAAAATTTAAAACATCCATTATCTTTTTGAATCGCCCATCATGCATATAAGGATAAGTCATTTCAATATTTCGTAAACTTGGTATGGTAAAGGCATATTTGTCCTTTTCATTTTTTGTGATTTTATACCTCCCCTCGTCATTCAATGAAGGGTCAACTTTTAATCCATTGTTTGCAAAACCATTGTTTGTGAAAAGTGGTTCGGTATGACAACTAGCACATTTTGCTCTAAATAAAGTCAAACCGTTCATTTCCATTTTAGAAAGCGTATCTTTTTGCTGGATAAATTTATCGTATCGAGAATTTGAAGAAATCATCAAACCCATAAATTGCGTTAACGACTTAAAAACACGCTCTGAAGTAATTTCCGAATCTTTATATGCTTTCTTAAAAAGTGAGACGTAAACAGGATCATTTTTAAGTTTAAGCAGCACATTCGACATCTTTTCATCCATTTCGATTGGATTTTCAATTGGACTCAACGGTTGAATTTCGATATGATTCACTCCCCCTTCCCACATGAAAGATGTTCGCCAAATTAGATTTTGAATTGGAGGCACATTTCGTGTTCCAATTTTAGCATAAATACCATGACTTAATTTATGATCAATATGAGCAAATGCTGCTATTCGTTCATGACAAGTTGCACAACTTACCGTATTGTCTTTGGATAAAATTTCATCGTAAAATAATTTTCTTCCAAGAACAAATTTATCAGGACTTAATTTATTACTTGAAAACGAATAACTTGGTTTTGGAAAATAAGTTGGGTAAATCAACTTCACATCTTTCTTTGTAATTTTAAAAATATCTTCAAATTGATCAAGACTCAACATTCCTAATGAAGAGGCAATAATCAAGAAAACAATTAAAATTCGCTTATTCATTTTATGTTTATTATTGAAAAAATATCTTCATAATTATCCGATACAATTTTACTTTGAAATGGCTCAACAATAGAACTGTTTTTTGAAAAATCAATTGAATTTGGATGTTGAAGAATCTCTAGAACATTAACATTAATCAAAATATCTATCAATTTGTGTTTTGATATTTCAACGGGTTGATCAAACGTTAATTTAATTTTCCGAATCGCATTGTATGGTTCTTTGAATCCTCCTATATGATATTCAAAAAAATGACCCGGAGAATTTGAAAAAGAACTATTACCTTCTAATTTCATGAAAATATAACCTGAATTCCAGGTCCAAAACATTGCGTTCACAACATCTAAAGCTCCTGTTTGAGCACCACTTACATTGTGTATACTATCTACCCCTAAAATAAATTCAACGGATGAATAAAACCCAGAAGGAATAGAAATTAAGTTAGTTGAAAGCGACAACGAATCTTCTTGATCTATTAAAAAACTTGTTGAAGGGGCTGTTGTTGTTCCATTTGTATTTTCAAACCTTACATTACTGATGTAGAATTTAAATTTTGAAATAGTAAAATCTTGATTTAATTCATTTTTATAATTTACGGAATCAATTATCAATGGCATATCTCCTACCTTGTTTTGAAATCTCAAATTCACATTTTGAGTAAAAACCATAAATGGAAAGCCTATTAAAATTAATAAGCTTCCCAAATGAAAAAATATTTTAAGATTTACTTTCAATTATTTTTTAATAACTCTATGATTTGTAATCTGACCGTTTGATTCTAACTTTAAAATATACAACCCTTTTGATTCATTTGATAAATCAATACCGTATTTCATACTTGGTTGTAAAAAATCAATTGTTTGAACGATTTGACCTTTCGAATTTAACAACGTTGCTTTCACATTATTGATACTATTTGGATCAAGTTCGATATAAAAAAAGTCTGAAGTTGGATTTGGTGAAACCGTACTGATAATTGTTGAATTCCAATTTTCTTCTAATTGAGCACTTGTTGATCCAGTGTATACAGTTGTAGATCCAGGAATTGTATTATTTCCACCTTGTTGTCCCGTATTTCCAGCTTGAACAGTTCCGTAATAAGTAGCCCCAATTACAAATGGATAAACAGGATACAAATTAGCATCAATCGTAACGAAATAAGCATAAATACCATTTGGATATTCTGGTGTAATACAAAAACGACCGTTGTGAACATCTAAATCTCCTGCTCCCTGCGTAAACACATAATCTTCACACATATTACCTAAAGGATATGTAGAATTTACTGGAGGACCATTTAATCTAGAAGTTGCAGTAGACAAAACATAACTACTTTCCATTCGTTTAATTGCTCCTGTTCCATCAACATTTGTATAACCGTATGCTCCGTAAATAGGGAACCCATCAAAAGCATAACCAATAATCGGAGAATGAACACTACTATTTGTAGCATCATACAAACAAGAAGGATTTACGTGATGATGATACGTACCTTGTTGATTTGGATGACCTAAACAATTATCAAAACTTATTCCTTCATAAACCAATGCATTACGGTTCCATGCTCCTATTCCTGGACTACTAAATGAACTCGTAGAATTGTTCCAATAATATCCATCTTTTTGATTAAAAATCACAACTCCATTTGTCCAAACACCGATGTTTCCCATTGGAGTTGAAGTTAATGTTCCAGGATTTTGAACAGGATTTCTTGTCAACTTTGTAACAATACTTTGATCTGAAGGAGTATTTGGATTTGCCGTCCAAGGTCCAATTGTATAATCCGGAATACAAGTACTACTGATATAAACATCTGTAGAAGTATATTGAACAACTTGAACATTGGATTCAATACCACCATAACCAGTTGCACCAGTCGTATTCCTTATCCATGAAGTAATTTCTGGACCTTGTGAAAAAGCTAAAGGCAAATTCAATAAAAGTAGACCTATAATTAATATTCTTGTTCTCATAATTTAATATTTTAAAATTTAATTTAAATCGCTCATTACAAATGTATTTTTGTTTTTTAATCTATTAAAAACTTATCGGTAAACATTAAAAATGTCTCGGAGTTTGATTGTTTTACTATTAAATTAAGATTAAGAATGTAAAATGTTCAAACTTGTTGATAAATTCAATTAGTAAATTCAAAAAAAAAACTATTTTTGCAACTCTAAATTTGGAACATGTTAGAAAATATATCAGATATCAATTTAAAAGATCAGTTTAAGAATAATCCTAAACTAAAAAGAACAACTTATATCGTTGGTGCATTAGTTGTAATCGTATTGGGTTATTTCCTTTACAAACAATTTGTTTGGAATCCTGCTAACGAAAAATCTAAAAGTGCATACTATATTGGTTTGAATTTAGCTGACAAAGATTCTACCGATGCAGCAATCAACGAATTAACTCCAGTTGTGAAAAAATTCGACGGTAAAATTGGTGGTGAAGTTGCGCAATTCGTTTTAGCTCGTCAATACATGGTTAAAGGTGACTTTAAAAAAGCATTAGACGAATTAGAAGGTGTTGATGTAAATGATACTTATGTAGTTGCTATGGCTTTAGGTCTTCAAGGAGATTGTCAAAGTGAATTAGGAAAACATGATGATGCGATTGAATTATATGTTGATGCTGCAAATGCAAGTGATAATGAATTAACTTCACCAATGTATCTTTTCAAAGCAGGTTTATGTGCTGAAAAATTAAAAGATTACGAGAAAGCAACTGAGTTTTACACTCAAATTAAAGAAACTTATGGTGACTTTGCTCGTCAAAAAACAATCGAAAAATATATCGCTAGAACTAGCAATAATACTAAAAAATAAATATGGCAACAGCAAATCGCAATTTGTCAGAATATAATAAGGACTTTGTTCCAAACGGTGCCGATTTTAAAATCGGCATTGTTGTTTCTGAATGGAATGATTCTATCACATTGAATCTATTAAAAGGTGCAAAAGAAGCGCTTTTAGAAAACGGAGTTAAAGAAGAAAACATCTTGATTCGTTTTGTGCCTGGAGCTTTTGAATTACCCTTAGGTGCTCAATACATGTGCGAATTCACACAAGTAGACGGAGTAGTTGCAATCGGAGTAGTTATTCAAGGAGAGACAAAACATTTTGATTTTGTTTGCGACGGAGCAACTCAAGGCATCAAAGATGTTAACTTACAATACAATACTCCGGTAGCTTTTTGTTTGTTAACTGATAATAACATCCAACAATCAATAGATCGTTCTGGTGGTAAACACGGAAACAAAGGAATCGAATGTGCAATTGCATGTATGAAAATGATTGGATTGAAAAAAGATTTTGAACAAGAAGCGACACGTTTTTTAAATAATTAATCTAAATACTTTTGCTATGACACTAATAAAATCTATTTCTGGTATCAGAGGTACAATTGGCGGAAAAGTAAACGATGGTTTAACTCCTATTGATGCGGTAAAATTTGCTGCTGCTTATGGAACTTGGTTGAAAAACAGAAATTCATCTAAATCATTAAAAGTTGTTGTTGGTCGTGATGCACGTTTATCTGGACAAATGATTTCAGATTTAGTAATCTCAACTTTAGTAGGATTAGGAATTGATGTAGTAAACTTAGGTTTATCTACTACTCCAACCGTTGAAGTTGCTGTTACGATGGAAAACGCACATGGTGGAATCATTTTAACTGCTAGTCATAATCCAAAACAATGGAATGCTCTAAAACTTTTAAATGAAAGAGGTGAATTCATTTCTGGAGCAGATGGCGAAGAAGTTTTAAGAATTGCTGAAGAAGAATCTTATTCATTTGCTGAAGTGGATGACTTAGGTAAAGTTTCAGAAACTGACGAATATTTACAAAAACATATTGATGCTATTTTAGCATTACCATTAGTTGATAAAAAAGCAATTGAGGCTGCTAATTTTTCAGTAGTTGTTGATGCCGTAAACTCAACTGGTGGGATTTTTGTTCCAGCAATGCTAGAAGCATTAGGAGTAAAAAACATTACTAAAATGTATTGTGAACCTACAGGTCATTTTCCTCACAATCCAGAGCCATTACCAGAACATTTAACTGATTTATCAGATAAAATCAAAGAAATTGGAGCTGATTTAGGAATTACTGTTGATCCAGATGTAGATCGTTTAGCATTGGTATGTGAAGATGGTTCTATGTTCGGTGAAGAATATACATTAGTAGCTTGTGCTGATTATGTGTTGACACATACACCTGGAGCAACTGTTTCAAATCTTTCATCTACAAGAGCATTGAGAGACATTACAGAAAACAGAGGTTTAGTATATTCTGCAGCTGCTGTTGGAGAAGTGAATGTCGTGACAAAAATGAAAGAAACAAACGCTGTAATTGGAGGTGAAGGAAATGGTGGAATCATCTATCCTGAGTTACATTACGGACGTGATTCTTTGGTTGGAATTGCATTATTCTTAAGCCTTTTAGCACATAAAAAAATGAAGGTTTCTGAATTAAGAGACAGTTACCCTACTTACACAATTTCAAAAAACAAAATAGAATTAACACCAGAAATCAATGTCGACAACATTTTAGCTGAAATGGCTAAAAAATATGCTTCTTATGAAGTAGATACAATTGACGGAGTTAAAATTTATATTGAGAAAGAATGGGTTCATTTACGTAAAAGCAATACAGAACCAATCATTCGAATTTATTCTGAAAGTGAAACTGCTGAAAAAGCAAATCTATTCGCAGAACGAATTATCAGTGAAATTAAAGAATTAATATAAAATCAAAAGGGGCGTCCGAAAAGGATACCCTTTGATTTATATGAACCGTCCCGATGTAAAATACGGGACAAGTAATAAGGGATTATTAGAACATATAAGTTTCAAATAATTTTAATCAACAAACTAAATTCAGTCAAATATAGATTAGCTTATATGACCTTAAATTACTTATATGGTTTAAATTAAACTATAATTAATCTTTTAAACAGCTTATTCTTGTTTTAACCCCTTTTATCCTTTCGAATAATTCGAATAAATAATATCAATCCAAGCAACACCGCAAAACTCCCTATAAAAAATGGCATTCCATAAATCGGCGTAGAAAAATTCTCTTTTGCAGTGAAGTAGTAAAATATTGCCATCATAATTGGTGGTCCGATGATTTCAGCAATACTCAAAACACTTGTAATTAAACCTTGTAATTCACCTTGTTCACTTTCGGAGACTTTGTTTGACATGATTGCTCTTATTGCTGGATCAATTAATCCTGAGAACGCATATGGCATCATAAGTAGATAAATCATCCAACCTGATGTAGACAAACCAATTGCATTCATCACAATAAATGTGATAACCATACTGAAAATCGCTGTCTTTTCTTCTCCGAATTTTTTAGAAATAATTCCAGCCAAACCTCCTTGAACAATCGCAATACAAACACCTACAACAGTTAATGAAATACCTACATCTTTAATACTCCAATCAAACTTTCCAATTGTATAATAGTTCCAAGTGCTATGAACGGACATGGCTCCGAAGAAAACTAAAAATAAGACTACAAAAATCAATGCGAAACCTTTGTATTTCTTCAATTGAAAAAAAGCTCCAACCGGATTTGAACTCTTCCATGAAAAAGCTCTGCGGTATTCAACACTTAATGATTCTTTTAGAACGATTGTACCATAAACTAAATTCAATAAAGATAATCCGGCAGCGAACAAGAATGGGGCTCTAACATCCATATTCCCAATCAGTCCTCCAATTGCAGGACCAATTATAAAACCAATTCCAAAAGCCGCGCCTAAAATACCGAAGTTTTTGGCTTTGTTTTCAGGAGTTGAAATATCAGCAATATAAGCAGAAGCAGTCGTGAAACTTGCGCCAAACATTCCTGACAAACACCTTCCAACGACTAACCAAGCAATCGAGGGTGCAAAATACATGAAAATATAATCGATTCCTAAACCAAATAAAGACATTAACAAAATTGGTCTTCGTCCATAACGATCACTCAAAGAGCCAATTAATGGAGAAAATAAAAATTGCATAAAAGCGTAACAACCTAAAATAATACCGTAATATTCGGCTGACTCCTCAATACTTATATTTGCAATATCAGAAACCAAACTTGGTAAAGAAGGTATAATTATACCTAAACCTGTGGCATCGATCACAATAGTGATAAAAATGAAAATAAATGCGTTTTTTGAATTCATAT
This sequence comes from Candidatus Kuenenia stuttgartensis, assembly GCA_943326025.2. Taxonomy (GTDB): domain Bacteria; phylum Bacteroidota; class Bacteroidia; order Flavobacteriales_D; family Crocinitomicaceae; genus CAIUKX01. The sequence goes on from CALPRR020000066.1 coordinate 7,631, forward strand.
ATTACAAAAGCTCCAAAGATACACGAGATTCTATAATAAATGTTAATCCTTCGATTAGGATTGAACCGTTCTTCTTATTTTCACCTAAAAAAACACAATGAACAACACGAAAATAAATGCAATCATTACAGGAGTTACAGGAATGGTAGGCGAAGGCGTATTAAACGAGTGTTTACTTCATCCGAATGTTGAGAATGTATTAATAATCAACCGAAGACCTTGTGGGATTGTTCACCCAAAATTAAAAGAAATAATTCATCAAGATTTTTACAATTTTGAACCTATAAAAGATCAATTAAAGGGTTACAATGCTGCCTTTTTGTGTTTAGGAGTAACTTCTGTTGGAAAAAAAGAACCTGAATATTATAAATTAACTTACACGTTGACGTTGCATTTTGCTGATTTACTGAGTGAAATCAATAATGACATGACTGTTTGCTATGTATCTGGAGTTGGAACTGACAGCACTGAAAAAGGCAAATCAATGTGGGCAAGAGTAAAAGGAAAAACTGAAAATGATTTAATGAAACTTCCATTCAAGAAAGTATTTCCTTTCCGACCTGGCTTCATAAAACCAACTGAAGGAATGAAAAACACCCACAAATTCTACAAATACATCAATTGGTTGTTTCCAATCGGAAGAGCGCTTTATCCAAAAGGATTTTGTACGTTAAAAGAAGTTGGTTTAGCAATGATCAACTCAGTAAATTTAGCTGAAGACAGAAAAATTATTGAAGGGAAAGACATAATCGAATTATGCAAAAAGAATTAATTAAACTTAATCGCCTTTACAGGAGTAATTCGAGTAATCACATAGCTTGGGATTATTAATGCAGTCAAACAAACGATTAATGTTCCCAAGTTTAAAATTGCCCAATGCCAAAAACTTAATTCAATCGGAACTTCCGTTAAATAATAAACTTCTGGATTCAAAGTGAAAATTCCAAATTGACTCTGAATAAAACAAAACCCTAAACCGATAATATTCCCCCATATCATACCCCGACCAATTAGATATGCAGCTTGATACAAAAAGATCTTACGAATACTCCAGTTGGTTGCTCCCATTGCCTTCATCATTCCAATAAAGTTTGTTCTCACTAAAATAAGAACCAATAAAGCTGAACCCATATTAATGATTCCGATAATAATCATCAAGGTTAAAATGATAACCACGTTCAAATCTAAAAATCCAAGCCAAACAAAAATATCATTCTGATTATCAATAATACTTGTCACTTTTAATTGTTCATCAATACGCGTTGGAATGAATTCAATTTGCTTTTTTAATTGATTTACTATTTCAGGTAATTTATCCCAATTATCAATGTTTATTTCAATTCCACCTATATAATTCTCGTAACTTCCTTTACCATTGGTCTGCTCAAAAATGATTGTTTTTTGTGAACATTGAATCGAAAATTTAGTTCCATCTTCGTTTAAATATTTTTTGATAATCGAACCATTTTCATCTTTTCTCGGATCACATAGTGTATAAGGAGTACCTTTGATTTTTATTGATAGATAAGCCGTATCAGGAATACTTGTTTCTTCATTTTTACCATCAATATTGTTCCAATAATCTGATGCAATCAATGTAATTACAGTATCTTTTGTAGGACAAATCGTAAAACCGGAATATGTATCAAAACCTTCTCCCCAATTGTAACGGTAATTTCCATTTCCACCATTTATATCGGCTTTAATTATTAAACTCTCATTAGACAATGTGTCTTCGACAATGATACTTGCCAAAATTCCCCAATCATTTAAAAGTTGCACATTACGAATATCTCCAATAACAATTTTTTTATCGAATTCTTCTAAACCTGTATCGTAAATTCCTACAACTTTAAACATTCGTTTGATTGGCTGATTTTTCACAAAAAAAGCTTTGATTTCATCACCAACTTTAAAATTCAAATCTCTAGCAATACGATCTGAAATCAATAATTCATTTGATGGTAAACTACTTTTAAAATTTGGTAATTTTCCTTTTATTAAATTCTCTTTGAAAAAACTCCAATTATAATCATTCCCTACTCCTTTAATTATCGCCCCTTGAATTTCTTGTTGAATATCAGAAGTATCTTTTCCATTCGCTAATTTATATGTCACCTCTATTTTATCAGATTGAAATAAAACAGGTTTATAAGCCGTTGCGTTATAAGACGAAATACCTTTGATTTTTTTCAAAGCAGGTAAAAAGGTCTGATTTTTGTTTATAGGATCACATTCATAAATACTTCCCTCGCCGGAGTTCATGACAAAAATATGAGAGCCAAAGCCTGAAACTTTTTTGCGCACTTCATGCTGAAAACCAGTCACTATGGCAATCGTAATTAAGTTAACAACAACGGCTAGTGAAATACTTAATATAGATATACGCACAATTGGTCGAGAAACTTTAGTACCTTCGACCTCATTTTTGAGAATTCTTTTCGCTATGAAATGTTCAAATGACAATATTCTATTTTTTAGGGCACTAAAGTACACAAAGCTTTTGTCCCTTAAAAGTATTTTGTTGTTTTTGATTGCTTCTTGTAGCTTATTAGCTGGAAGTGAGAATAAAAAAAATGCTCCAACTGTAAGTGAAGAGAAAAAAAATCAAACCATTATTGAAGAGCCTTTAGAAGAAATCAAAACGGAAACAGCTCAACAAACAGTTTATCACGATCCAATAGTAGGAGCTGAAAGGCTAAACTTATACATTGATTCTTTAAAAGGAAAACGAATTGCTATCGTAAGTAATCAAACGAGTGTATTAGGTAAAACCCATATTGTTGACACACTTTTAGCTCATGGAATAACGATAGCGAAAGTATTTGCCCCTGAACATGGTTTTAGGGGTGATGCAGATGCTGGAGAAAAAATAAATTCTTCCATTGATGAAAAAACAGGTATTCCAATTATCTCTTTGTATGGAAAAAATAAGAAACCATATCCTGATCAGTTAGAAGATGTTGATATTGTTATTTATGACATTCAAGATGTGGGGGTTCGTTTCTACACGTACATCTCCACTCTTCATTATGTTATGGAAGCATGTGCTGAAAATCAAAAACGATTACTAGTCTTAGATCGACCAAATCCAAATGGGCACTATATTGATGGTCCAGTAAGAGATCATGCACACAAATCGTTCGTTGGAATGGATCCAGTTCCAATTGTTTACGGTATGACAATTGGCGAATACGCACTAATGGTCAATGGTGAAAAATGGTTATCAGATAGTTTACAATGCAATTTATGGATTGTACCTTGTAAATATTATGTCCATAAATCAAAATACATACTTCCAGTAGCTCCTTCTCCCAATTTAAGAACAGAAATTGCAGTTACTCTATATCCAAGTTTATGTTTATTTGAGGCGACAAGTATAAGTATAGGCCGCGGAACAGATCGTCCTTTTGAAATGTTTGGTCATCCGAATTTTCCATCTACTGGTTATTCTTTTACACCAGTCCCAAGTTTTGGAGCTAAAAGCCCATTATGGGAAAACACTCCTTGCAATGGTTTCGATCTTCAAAATAGTCAAAGAAGAAGAACATATGAAATTAATCTAGGGTGGTTAATTCAGGCAAAAGCAATGTTAGGAGATACCGTTGAATTTATAAATCAAACGGATTTCTTTAACCGTTTAGCTGGAAATAGTGCTTTACGTCAACAAATACTAGCGGGGAAAACCGCAAAAGAAATTCGCGAATCTTGGAAACCGGATTTAGATAAATTCAAAAAAATCAGACAAAAGTATTTGCTATACAAATGATTCCTATTTCTATTGAATTAAAGTAAATACTTTCAAAAAAAATCTTATATTTGATTATGAGGGTTTTAGTATTCATTTGTGTTTTTGTTTTGACTTTTTCATGTAAACATGAAAAAGTCAATGAACCTATTTCTACACCCGAGAATCAGATAAAAGTTATTATACAACCTTATTTTGGTTCAGAAAAACTTTATTTAGACTCTATTTTCAGTTTTTCAGATGGCAATCAAATTAAGTTCACTGATATAAAATTTTATTTTTCAGAAATAACAAATGAAAATTCCAAAACATTAATTGATGCCGCACTTTTTAACTATAGTTTTTCTGG
>CALPRR020000067.1 GCA_943326025.2 Candidatus Kuenenia stuttgartensis
TCAACAGCAAATTCGGTTACCGTGAATCCTTTGCCAACTGCAACTGCCACTCCAACTGGTGCTACAACCTTCTGTCAAGGTAATTCAGTAACTATAAACGCCAACACTGGTACTGGGTTATCTTATCAATGGCAGGACAATGGTGTATCTATATCTGGGGCTAATTCTTCCAGTTATTTAGCAAACTCATCAGGATCATATGCTGTGGTTGTGACAGACAATAATGGATGTTCTCAAAGTTCATCTTCTAATACAATAACTGTTAACCAATTACCTGATAATACAATTGCATTAACAGGCTTACCTACATTTTGTGCAGGAGATTCGGTTATCCTAAATGCAACAATTGGCACAGGACTTACTTACCAATGGCAGAACAATGGAACAGATATCTCAGGAGCTACGAGTCCAAGTTATGTTTCAACTTCTAATGGTTCATATAGTGTAATAATACTTGATAATAATGGTTGTTCTGCAACTTCATTATCCACATTAATAACTGTGAATCAACTTCCAATTGCAAGTTCAACTGCTGGGGGATCTTCAACTTTTTGCCAGGGAGCCTCTGTTAATCTTAGTGCAAATACAGGTGCAGGATTAAGTTACCAATGGCAAAATAGTGGAATAAATATAACAGGAGCTACATCATCGAATTACAATGCCACTGCTTCAGGTAATTATTCTGTTGTTGTGACAAATTCAATTAACTGCTCCGCAATTTCAAATAGTACTTCGGTGACTGTAAATCCATTGCCGAATGTTACCTTAAATGCATTTAATCAAGTATGTGATACGATTGGATTAGTTACTTTATCGGGTGGAAACCCGGTTGGAGGTAACTTTTCAGGAACTTCAGTAAATAGCAATTCCTTTAACACAAACATCGGTGTAGGAGTATACCCAATTACCTATACTTATACTGATGTAAATGGATGTTCTTTAAGTGCACAACAAAACCTTACAGTAGTAAATTGCAGTGAAGCATCATTGAGTGAAATTGGTGGAGGATCTTTTAGAATTTACCCGAATCCAACATATCATTCATTTGTTGTAGAATTCTCTAATGAAAAATTGGGCAAAGAATTTACACTATTTGATCTAAGTGGTAGAGTAGTAATGAAAGGAATCTTGAATAGTATCCCTCAAACCATCCAAGTAGAACAACTTCAAAGTGGAACATACTATTATAAATTAAATGGTACAGAAATAAATATAAAACTCATTAAGCAATAAATTATCGAAAGGTGCTATTCGAAAAGACTGTCTGATTCAGACAGTCTTTTTTTATCTTTAAATAAATTTCAATATTGCCCAGGTGAAATTTGTGAATTGAAAGACCGCACTCCTATTCAGGAAATTTCACAAAAAAAAGCGGTACTTATGCTTGGGTATTTGATTCTATTGGTGATTGCAATTTTTACCCTAAAGTCCTACTGGGGAAACATACCTGATAATTTGTGGGTGAAATTGGGCTTGAAAAATAGGTGAACAATTCGTTTTCTACGACAAATTGAGCAGATGCTCTAGCTCTACTTCCGATAATTAAGGTGTAAAGTGTAAAAGTGCGTATTCAAGTGATTACAAACCAAAAAATTCTTTAATTTTGACTGATCTCACACTTCTAAAGATGAAAAAATACATTCTATTTCTATTCATTAGCTTGAACTTTTCATTGGGATTTACACAAACGATTCCCCCACCCTATATCAACTACCAGGCAATTTTGTATGATGAAATGGTGCAAATCTAAACGCACCTTATGCTTTACAATAGTTTCCAGCATATGTGAATCTGAATGCGAACTCGGGAATTTACTTTATCGTGAAGAACATTATTCCTCTACAGACGTAAACGGTCAAGTGACCATTAAGATTGGTGATGGATTGTATCTCAATGACCCAATCACTAACTTTAATCAAATCAATTGGGCAACCGGAAAATAATATCTTGTTGCCGAATTTGACATCAACGGAACTATAAGTGCTTCTGCACCCGAACAGTTGGTGACGGTTCCTTACGCTTTTTATACAGGTAATTCCGGAACATGTATTTCAAGTATAGCAGATAACGGAAATGGTACTTTAACCTTTACTTTTAGCAATGGACTAAGATATTAAACCAATTTTCATTGACTCTGAAATAGTGGCTCCAGCTCATAGAAGAAGACTTTAATGGACAAACATTTCATATACACCAATACAAAGAGTTAATATCAAGTTTCAAGATATAGTAAAGAATGTTTGGGTTGATAGAGAAAAAGCAAATGTTGTATTATCTGTTCAATTAACATTAACAAATGGTCTTGAAAGATACTTTAAAATGAATGTAGGGAATGTTATCTATATGGATGATAGTTTTGGCAAGCAAGGTAGTATTCATCAATTAATGCAGTATCCTAATATATAAAAGAGTAGTGGATATGATTGGAAAAATGTTAGATGCAATAACAATGAATATGCGTTCTATAATGAATGTTATCGAGTTCCTTCTGTACTTGAATGTGAACGATTAATGACAATAAAAGAAGGTTGGGTTTCAAATGAATCTTGGGTATCAAAAACCGCAAAATATAAAGCAATTGGATTATCTATGACAGTTGATGTGATTGCTCATTTATTAAGTCCTTTGAAAGGTGATTAATGTTATAATCAAAATACAATATTTTTAAAATTAAATAATTGGTACTTGATTGTCTTTTGATTTGCTTTAAATTTAAATTTTTGTTACGTTTAAAACAAAATCACTAGTGTCCAATAAAACATTTTGAAAAGCGGGATTTCCTTGATGGATTTCCCGCTTTAATGTAATTTGGTTTTTGGGAAACAAAAATTACATGAGCAAAAGTAACTACTTTTTTGGACAGTCCGTTTTCGGACAGCTGATTTCTTTAATTGATTTAAATAAAATCAAAGCACTAGAAAAAAAACACCTATCAGATTATTATACCAAGAAGTTTGACACTTCAGATCATTTGATAAGTATGTTGTTTTCAACCTTTGCACATTGTAGTTCTTTGCGTGAAGCTCATCATCAATGCTAGGATTGAAAGGGAAGATGAATCATTTTCAGTTGAAACACATCCCTTATAAAAGCACCTTAAGTGATGCAAATAAGAGAAGAAGCATTTAGTTTTCCAAGATATTTATTATTCGTTATTAAAAGTATATCATCCAATTATCTCGGACAGCCGAAAGTGTTATGCCTGGGAAAACAGATTAGAAATCATCGATTCAACTACAATAACCTTGTTTAAAGACATTTTAACTTGCGTTGGAAGAAAGTCTAATACAGGAAAGAGAAAGGGAGGTATTAAAGTTCACACACAAATCAACCTTCAAGAAAAAGTTCCTAAACTTATTTGGTTCTCTGCTGCTACAACTCATGATAAACAATTTTTGAAGCATATCCAATTAAAGAAAGGTAAAATCGCTGTATTTGACAAAGGTTATAATGATTATAAAACCTTTGATGAGTTTACTGAAAACAACATATTCTTTGTAACACACTTAAAATCAAATGCAGTATACGAATCCGTGAAAGAAAACGACATTCCAAATTACATTGACGATGGCGTTCTTAAAGATGAAATCATTCGTGTTGATGTAAAAGAAAATGGTTCTTATCTTAAGACTATTGAACTTCTAAAAATCGCATATTTGGATGATGAAAACAAGCGTTGTTTTGAATTTATCACAAATCTTAAAGGAATGAATGCTGGACATATAGCATTAATATACAAGAAACGTTGGCAGATAGAATAGCTTTTTGACCAGCTTAAACAAAACTTCCCTCTTAAATTTTTCCTCGGAGACAATGAAAATGCAATCAAAATTCAAATTTGGTGTACATTGATTGTAAATCTACTTCTAACTGTCATTCATAAGAAAATCAAGCGTAGATGGGCGTTTTCGAACTTAGCTAGTTTCTGTAGGTTACACTTATTCAATTATATACATTTGATGAAATTTTTAGAAAATCCTGATAAAGACTGGCTCAAAGAATACAACCCACAACTCCAATTGAAATTTAGTAGCTCATAAATGAGGGGGGCTTACTTTTGAAATCGAAAATTCGATACAAGCAAAATCAATACTTTCAGAAAGCTAATAGATTTATTTGTATTTTTATCGGACACTAGTGATTTGTACTTTAACAAAACAATAAATATTAAATTAACATAGACATTTTAGAAATTTTATGACTTTATTTAGTCACTTTAAAAATTGACATTATGATAGAGATAACACAAAAATACATTCACCCATTTACATTCACACAAAAAAATGTGGAGGATTTCGCTATTGTGACTGGTGATAATAACCCAGTTCATCTTGATGAAGAATACGCATCAAAAACAATTTTTAAAAAAAGAATTGTTCATGGAATGTTAGGTGCTTCATTACTTTCAAAAGTTTTCGGAACCATTTTTCCAGGTGAAGGAACTATATACTTGAATCAAACATTGAATTTTTTGAGACCAATGTATGTAGATGAAAAATATGAAGCAATTTTTGAAGTAAAAGACATAATTAAAGAAAAAAATAGAGCCATAATTTCTACGATTATAATAAATAGTGAAGGTGTTGCTGTTCTGAGTGGTGAAGCAATTATACTTAACCCATTAGAAATAAAATAAATTATGTTCAGTAATACAGTAGATAAAAAACAAATATATTTTGAAGTAATTGGTAATTATTCCTCTTCAAAAACAATCATTTTCTTAAACGGCCTATCTCAAACTACTGTTTCTTGGGGATTAGTAACACCTTTTTTTATAAATGATTATAAAATCATTCTATGTGATTTTATTTTTCAAGGTCAGTCAGATAAAGACAGTCCTGTAAGAGATTTTGATACACATGCTAAAGATGTTCTTTCGATTATTGATTTATTAGGAATTGAAAAAGCAACAATAATAGGCTTATCGTATGGTAGTTTAGTTGCGCAACATTTTTCGACTTTGTTCCCTGATAGAATTAATAAAATGGTGCTATTGTCAACTTTTGCTCATAAAACTCCTTATTATGAAGCAATTGAGCTTTCATGGAAAAATGCGTTAAAAATTGGGGGGTACTCATTAATGCTTGATGTAATGCTTCCATATGTATTAAGTGATGTGTATTTTAGCAATCCTTCAATTCCTATTGATTTTTTTAAATCTTCGAAAAAAGACGTTGTTGACGCTAATTCACTAACCAAATTAATGCAAGCAACAGCTGAACGAAAAGACTTCAGGGAATCACTAAAAAAAGTTCTTTGCCCAACATTGGTGATACACGGGAGATTAGATGGATTATTTCCAGTCAACCTTGGTCAAGAGGTTGCAAATCAAATAAAAAACAGTAAGTTTACAATTATTGAAAATGCTGGCCATACACTCAATATAGAAAAAGTAAATAAAGTATCAACTACCATTTTAGATTTTTTAGACGAATCAATAGAATAATACTTAATATGAAAACAGTTTTAATTACAGGTAGTACAAGTGGTATCGGACTTGGAATTGCGATTGAATTTGCAAAATCTGGGTATTCAATTGCATTTAATGGATTAGAAGAGAATGCCGCTGAAATTGCTTTTAATGTAGGTGAAGAATTTGGCGTTAAAACAAAATTTTATGGCGCTAACATAGCTGATGCTATTCAAATTGAAGAAATGATAAAATCTATCATAATAGATTTTGGCAGTTTGGATGTATTAGTAAATAACGCTGGTATTCAATATGTTTCTCCTGTAGAATCATTTCCTATTGAAAGATGGAATTCAATAATCCAACTTAATCTTAATGCTGTTTTTTACACTTCTAAATTTGTATGGGATAACATGAAGAAAAATAAATTTGGAAGAATAATCAACATCGCATCAGCTCATGGTTTAGTTGCTTCTGAATTTAAAGCTGCTTATGTTTCTGCTAAACATGGTGTTGTAGGTTTAACAAAAGTTTTAGCTTTAGAAGGAGCTCCTTTCGGTATAACAGCAAATTCTATTTGTCCAGGCTATGTGAAAACTCCTTTAGTTGAGAAGCAAATTTCCGAACAAGCTATAGCACATGGAATTTCAGAAGATGAAGTCATCTCTAAAATTATGTTACAAAAACATGCAGTGAAGGAATTTGTCACTGTTGAATCACTTGGGAAATTAGCAGTTTTCTTAGCTTCCGAAAACGCAAATTTAATTACAGGGACAGCAATGCCTGTTGATGGTGGTTGGACTGCCCAATAGTAATATATGAAAAAAGAAATAAAACATGTAGGTCTTGCTTTACAAGGCGGTGGTGCTCACGGAGCTTTCACTTGGGGAGTATTAGACAGGCTTTTAGAGGAAGATGAAATTGTAGCAGATGGAATATGCGGAACAAGTGCTGGAGCAATAAATGCTGTAGTTACAGCATATGGCCTTCATATTGGAGGGAAAGAAAAAGCAAAAGAATTGTTAGATAGTTTATGGAGAAAGATTTCAGATTCTGGAAGCTTACTTTTTAAACCTTCAATGATGGATAAATATTTTTCTGGAGGAGACATGTATAATACTGTAGGTTATATGTTTTTTAACTCTATGTCTCAAATGTTTTCTCCTTACCAATTTAATCCATCAAATTCCAATCCTTTAAGAGGTATTCTGAACGAATTAGTTGATTTTGAAGAATTAAAAAATTATAACAATAAAAAACTTTTTGTTTGTGCTACTAATGTGAAAACAAATAGAGCTAAAGTGTTTTCTAACAATGAAATAACAGTTGAAGCTGTACTTGCATCTGCTTGTCTACCACATCTTTTTCAAGCAGTTGAAATTGAAGGTGAATATTACTGGGATGGAGGATATATGGGGAACCCACCTCTCTTTCCATTAATTGAAAATACAGATGTCGGTGATTTACTTCTAATTAAAATAAATTCAATAAATATCGAAGAATTACCTACTTCTGCAAGAGATATATCTGACAGAATCAATGAAATCTGTTTTAACAGTAGTTTAATAAACGAAATGCATCTTATCCATTACAGAAACGAATTGGTAAGAAGGGGCGTGAATTTGGAAGAAAACACAAGGTCACGTGAAATTTTTGTTCATTCAATTTCTGCTCATGAAGCGATTGGACATTTAAATTATTCTAGTAAAATGAACACTTCTTGGGATTTTCTTTTGGAATTAAAACAGAAAGGACGATTATATGCTGAAAAGTGGTTAGAACATGAATTTCATGAAGTCGGTGTAAAATCTTCTTTCGATATTGAGAAACATTTTTTTGCTAAATATTGATACTAAAATAGTATGATTTCAAAATTAAAGGTTGAAGTATGGTCAGATATAATGTGTCCATTTTGCTATATCGGAAAACGAAATTATGAAATGGCATTGGCACAATTTGAAAATGCTGATCAAGTAGAAATTATTTGGAAAAGCTTCCAACTTGATCCATCCTTACCAGAGACATCCTCTGAAAATGTTTATGAATATTTAGCAAATAGAAAAGGTTTAGGGCTTGAACAAGTGAAACAATTACATAAAAATGTAACGAATACAGCTAGAACGGTTGGACTTGAATATAATTTTGATAAAACTCAAATCAGTAATTCATTCAAAGCGCATCAACTAATTCAGTTAGCGAAATCTAAAAATCTAGGAGATGAAGCAGAGGAAGTTTTATTTTATGCTTACTTCACTGAAGGGAAAAACCTTTCTAACACTTCTATTTTAGTTGAATTGGGACAAAAAATTGGTTTGAATTCAAGCGAAATAATTTCAGCACTTGAAGACAAACGCTTTGAAAAAAATGTAATAAAAGATATTGAAGAAGCTCAACAAATTGGCGTAAAAGGAGTTCCTTTTTTTGTTTTTGATAGAAAATATGCAATTTCAGGAGCTCAACCTATTGATACATTTTTAAATACTTTAGTTCAAGTCCATAAAGAATGGGAAGAAAATAAGAACAGTTCACTTTCAATCAATTCTGATGGCGAAACATGCGACACGAATGGAGACTGCTAAAAAATGAAAAAGTACCAATTACTATTATTATCATTTTTGTTTCAATATTTTGCTTTTAGTCAAGAAAACCAATCTATTATTTCTAGAGTGAAAATAAATGAAATACAAACTTCTATCAGTTATTCTTCAGATCAAGCAAATTCATGTTCATTAACTGATTTTATTAAACTAGCCCCTCTATCCAATTTATTGAAAATTAATTTAAGTAATTATTCGAATAATTACAATGAAATGATGCCCATATCAATTCCGAATTCATTACTGATTTCACTTAAGTTTTCCGATAAGTCAAGAACAAAATTCAATCAAAACTCAACAGTTAGAATAGGTTTAAATTATTTAAAAAAAACAAATTTAATAGCTAATTACTTCAACTCAACTTCTAACACTTATGATACATTAACCTCATCTCAAAATGGCCAAATAGTTTATTTTGATTCGGTAATTGAGAACAATCTTAAGTTAAAGCATTCATCGGAAAACCTTCGCCTTGATGCAGCATACATATATAGAATTAGACCAGTATCAAGATGGTCATTCTTAACTGGTATCGGTTTTACTCTAGGAATGGTAATGAATTCACAAACATCAATTTCAATGAATACTTCAAATAGAATTGAAACTTATTATTCAACAAATCAATCGGCTTTATATAACTCTTATGCTACAACATATATAAATAGAAGCGAATTATACAAAAACAAAAATAGTTATGGATTTTCTGCATACATTCCTATAGGGATTGATTTCAGAATTGGTAAAAGAAATGATTTCTTAAATCATACTCATCTTTTCTATGAATTAAGAGCGGACTTAAACGTCACTAGTATCCCAGAATTAAGAAATTACATCAATACAAGAACACAACATGGGGTAGGAATTAGAATTACTTTTAATTAACCATATTTATTAATTTCAACTGATAAATAACTTGTTGAACTCCAAAAACTATCTGCATTAACGTTTTATTAATTTCATTTTGAGGAGTATACTCATCCACCTCTATTTCAACAAATTCAAGAAGATTAATTATCCCTTCTACCTTTAATGTTAATAAAGGAGTTTTCAATTTATGAGCTGATTTTTTCAAACCTTCTAAATCATTTTGCTTAAATGAAAACTCTAATTCATCGATGTAATCTGGTAAATTATCTATAAATAATTGTAATATCTCATTTCGCAAAGATGAATCATTTTGAGTTACCTCATCAATGCATTCGATCGAAAAATTCATTTATGATTTCATTTCAAGTTCTTGTAAAGCTGCATTAAAATCCTCTTTATTTAAAGGTTTCATTAAAAACTTCTGAATAATTGGTGTTTTATCAAATTTTTCAAAATCTCGTTTATATTTTGAACCACTTAAAATAATAAATGAAGGGATATCAACTACATTATACTCTTCTAAAATCTCCTCAATAGTATCAATGAATTCAAAGCCATCTATTACAGGCATTGAAATATCTACTAAAATTACTCCAGGGATTTTTTCATTATTCTTGATTTGATTTTTAAAAAACTCCAAAGCTAGTTCTGGATTGGATTTAATTTCAACTGAATCAAATTTGTTTAGGCTTTCAATTAGTTTTTTATTAATTGAATTTACAATCACGTCATCATCAATAAGTAAAATACTTTTGTTGTCGATATTCATTATAAAGTTTTATTTTTATGTTTTAGCAAGCGAAATTTACAATTTAAAAATTAAATAAAAAAATAAACAAGATCTTTTTTTTGTAAAGACATCAATAGGTCTAGTACTTATTTTATTAAACAAATAATATGTAATTTTTTAAGATATTATTAATTAATGAATAGAAAAACATTTGTAAAATCAATTTTAGGACTTACAGCTATGACATCATTAGGCTCATTTAAATACTTTACAGATAATTTATCGGAAGAAGATACAATAATGCCCGTTCTATTTATAGGTCATGGAAGTCCAATGAATGCGATTGAAGACAATGAATTTTCTCAAGGATGGAAAAGAGTAGCATCTACTATTCCGAAACCGAAAGCAATTTTGATGATCTCAGCACATTGGGAAACAAAAGGCACTTTAGTTACAGCCATAGAAAAACCAAAAACAATACATGATTTTGGTGGTTTTCCTCAAGCATTATTTGATGTAGAATATCCTGCCCCTGGAAGTTTATGGTTAGCTGAAGAAACGAAGAAAACCATTCAATCAACTTCAATCGGAATGGATCAATCGTGGGGATTTGACCATGGAAATTGGAGTGTTTTAAAGAACATTTACCCTGATGCATCTATTCCTGTTGTTCAATTAAGTTTGGATTATATGCAAGGACCAGAATATCATTACAATCTTGCAAAAGAACTTCAAAGCTTAAGAAAAAAAGGAGTATTAATAATTGGAAGTGGCAACATGGTGCATAATTTTCAATATCTTCAACTTAAAGGAAATTTCAATGTCCATTTCGGACATGATTGGGCAATTGAAGCCAATGAAACATTTAAAAAATTGATTAGTGAAAACGATTATAAATCATTGATTAATTATCGTAATTACAACAAATCACTTCAACTTTCGGCTCCAACGCCCGAGCACTATTTACCTCTACTCTACTCCATAGCTCTTAGAAATGAGAATGAACCAATTGCTTTTTTTAATGATGCTTTATTAGCAGGTTCATTTTCTATGACATCAGTGAAAATTGGTTAATAAACTTTGTTTCTTTTGTTAAAAGAATTGAATTTGGTCTAAACTAAAAAAATAAACATGAATCTCAATCAAATTACCATACCAGTTAAAAACATTGAGAAGTCAATCCGTTTTTATGAAAAACTGGGGTTTCAATTAATTGTTCATACGAAAGAACATTATGCACGATTTATTTCACCTGATAAAAAAGCTACTTTTTCACTTCACATTTCAGAAAAACCTATTTCAGAAAATGGAATTTGGATTTATTTTGAATGCGATAATTTAGATGAAAAAGTAAGTGAATTGATTAATTTAGGAATTAAATTTGAAGAATTACCAAATGATAAACCTTGGTTATGGCGTGAAGCAAGATTAAAAGATTTGGATGGAAACATCCTCATACTTTATTATGCTGGCGAAAATAGAATGAATCCACCTTGGAGAATTAATTAAATTAAAATGAGACAAGACGATTATTTTTTAAATCAAATTGATATTTTAGGTCGTATTTTAGGTAAAGTGATTGCCGATTTACTTCAATTGAATTCACATGATAACATTCTTCAAATTGACTCAATTAATGAAGCAGTTAAAAATGGACTTGATTTAAATTTAGAAGAAATTAAAACAATACCTGATGCAGATTTTCTAGATTCACTCTTGAAAAATCCAAAAATCAACCTTGAAAATTTAGAAAAATTAGCTGAAACATTAAGATTATTGAGTATTAAATCTAATTTTGAATTCGATAAGAAAGCTTTGAACTTATATCTTTACGTAGAAGAAAAAAGTACAACCTATTCCTCAGTTCGAATTTCAAAAATTAAACTACTAAAAGAACAAAATGGACTTTAATCAAGATTACATATTAGAAAACGATAGAGTTTTATTACGCCCAATTGAATCATCTGATTTTGAATATTTAGTTGAATTTTCATTAAACGAACCTGAAATATGGCAATATTCATTAGTCAGAGCAGATGGAGAAGAAAACTTAAAAAAATACATTGA
>CALPRR020000068.1 GCA_943326025.2 Candidatus Kuenenia stuttgartensis
CAAATATTATTGTGAGAAAAGAAATAAATATCGGTATGGCAGCAGCTTTACCTTCAGGGAATTTAATTGTACCAGTTATTAAAAATGCTGATCGTTTAAATTTAGTTGGATTAACGAAACAAGTTAATGAATTAGCTAACAATGCTCGTAACAATAAATTAAAACCTGAAGATATTCAAGGTGGAACATATACAGTTACAAACGTAGGTACATTTGGAAATGTTATGGGAACACCAATTATAAATCAACCACAAGTTGCTATCTTAGCTTTAGGTGCTATTAGAAAGGTACCGGCAGTTATTGAAACTCCAGAAGGTGATTTTATCGGAATACGTCAAAAAATGTTCTTGTCTCATTCTTATGACCATAGAGTTGTTGATGGTGCATTAGGAGGACAATTTGTGAGAAGAGTTGCTGATTATCTAGAACAATTTGATCCAAATAGAGAATTTTAATTAGAATAATACTACATTTGCAAAACCCTCAGCTATAATTACCTGGGGGTTTTTATTGTTTCAAACTATGAAGAATTTAATTTTAACACTATTTATTACTGTAATTACCACTTTTGTTTTTTCACAAAAGAAAACGGAATTGCAAATTAGAAAAGATGCCAGAACATTTTCAGAATTTGATTTAGTTGCTGAGTGCTCTCAGTTGCTAGGTGATGGTTATTTATTTTATGCTGAAATCTTAACAGATAAGTTATTAGAGTTTCAACCTGAAAGTTCTAATTACAATTACCGTAAGGGGTTTATTATTTTAAATTCTAGAAAAAATGCAGCTGAAGCAATTCCTTATTTAGAAAAGGCGATCTTGAAGACACATAAAAATTATGATTTGTTTTCAACCTCTGAACAAAATGCTTCATTAGATGCGTTTTATCACCTAGCTAAAGCGTATCATATTGATGGACAAATTGATAAAGCAATTGCACAATATAATAAATTCATTGAAGTAACACAAAAAAAATCACCTTCTTTAGATGATGCCAAATTATGTATTCTTCAATGTGAGGTAGCAAAAAGGTTAATGTTAAATCCTAAAAATGTAAAGGTTGTTAATTTAGGTAAAGAAATTAATACTTCATTTCCAGAATACTCTCCATTTATTTCGTTGGATGGAAGTGCTTTGTATTTTACTTCAAGAAGATCTTGGGATGAGTTGTCTACAGAACAATTTAAAGATCCTACGTTGAATGAATACCATGAAGATATTTATGTAAGTTACACAGATGGAGATGGGAAATGGACTGCACCTCAGCGTTTAGAATTCTGTGAGGACGATAGAAATGAAGCGTCAATATCTGTAAGTCCAGATGAAAGAAGGGTTTATATTTATCAAGATAATAAAGGGGCTGGAGATATTTTTTATACAGACTTTAAATTAAATTCTTTCCAAGAAATTAAAGATTTAAATTTTCCAGGTGTAAATTCAGAGTCTTGGGAAACACATTGTACCATGACAATCGATGGATTGAATTTATATTTTGTTTCTTCAAGACCAGGTGGTTTAGGTGGTAGAGATATTTATAGAATTGTTAAAATGCCTGATGGTTCTTGGAGTTTACCTCAGAATTTAGGTCCAACGATTAATACACCTTATGATGAAGATTGTCCGTTTATTGCTGCTGATAATAAAACGCTTTATTATTCAAGTAATGGTCCAGAGAGTATGGGGCAATTTGACATTTTCATTTCAATAAGAGATGAAGATAACAATTGGCAAACACCAATTAATGTTGGTTATCCAATAAATTCAACAGGTGATGATGTATTTTACACGACAACAGTTGATGGATATAAAGGTTATTTGACTTCGGATAGGAAAAATGGTTTTGGTGAAAAAGATATCTATGAAATTCAAAATGATTACTTAGGCACTTCAGCAATTACGGTTTTAAAGGGTAAAATCAAAACAGTTAGAAATAAACCAATCCCTCATGATATTACAATCACCTTACACAATGTTAGTTATCCAGAAAGACCTGATATTGTTATATCCCCAAGGTTAAGAGACGGTTCGTTTTTTAGTACATTAGAATCTTGTTCTGATTACGATATGATTTTCTGCTCTGATGAAGGGAAAAAAGAAATTTATAGAGAAAGATTCAGTACAGGTTGTGAGAAGAAGTATGAAGAAGTATATAAAGAAGTATTGTTAAATACAGATAAGTTGCTGATTATTCCAGTAATGACATATGATATTAAAGGTGTTGTAGTTGACAAAAAGACTTCACTTTCGATTCAAGATGCTGTAGTTGAAATTTCAGAATTTCGCGAAGGAGTTGCAAAAGATTCTATCAATACTGGAAGATTAGGTGATTTTCAATCTGGAATTGCAAGAGAAAAGTATTACGGAGATTCATTATTGTTAAAGGTTAAAATATCTAAAGAAGGATATTTGACGCAAACTTTTGAGGTAAAACATTTATTAGATTCAAATGCTACTATTGAATTGAAGTACCAACTTGAGAAAAATGAAGTGGGAATGGATTTAGCTAAAGTATTGAATTTAAAACCTATTTATTTTGATTTAGCTAAATACGCTATTCGAGCAGATGCTAAGGTTGAATTAGAGAAAATTATTAAAATAATGAACGATAATCCTACGATACATGTTGAGCTTGGTTCTCACACAGATTGTAGAAGTTCAGCTGAATCAAATATGATTTTATCAGATAAAAGAGCCAAAGCATCAGCGGATTACATTAAAAAGAAAATCTCTCATCCTGAGCGTATTAGTGGCAAAGGATATGGTGAAACTCAATTAGTCAACAAATGTGAGTGTGAAGGAACGGTAATTGTTCCATGTTCAGAAGCAGAGCATCAAGCCAATAGACGAACTGAATTTAACATAGTTAAAAATTAGATTTACAAAAAACGCATTTAAATTTTAAATGCGTTTTTTTTTTGCTTAAAATCCTAATTTATAGCTTAAAAATTTTAAATTTGGTGTGTTAAAGCAAATGAATACTGACAACTTCTCTTTTCAACTAAAAGTTAATTGTTGTTTTGTAAAATAAATTATATGATTAAAATTCTGTTAACGTTTTTCACTTTGTTGATATCTGTTGTCCTATTTGGACAAAAAACAGAATTAGAAGTTAGAAATATGGCTGCCACCTACTCAGAACAAGAATTGGTTTTTGAAAGTTCTACATTGATGACTTATAACCAGTTATATTTAGCTGAGATTTTGGTGGATAAATTATTGGAATTCCAACCTGAAAGTTCAAATTATAATTATAAAAAAGGATATATTTTATTGTATTCTAAAATGGATTATGTTAAAGCGATTACACATCTTCAAAAGGCTATTTTAAGAACAAGTGGTAATTATGATTTATATTCATTGCATGAGATAAATGCTTCAATAGATGCTTTTTATCATTTAGGAAAATGTTATCATTTAAATGGTGAATTTGAGAAAGCAAAACAATATTTCAATCAATTCTTAATTTCTACTAATTCAAATTCTGACTTAATTTATAAGGCGCATAACTCCATTTTGCAATGTGACGTTGCTAAAGCATTGATTGCTCGTCCAAAAAAAGCAATTGTTAAAAATATTGGTAAGGAAATCAATACTCAATATCCTGAATATTCACCAGTAGTTTCATTGGATGGTTCTGCTATTTATTTCACTTCTAGAAGACCTTGGGAAAATGGTGAGACAGATGCTTATCGAGATGCTTCAAATAATGATTTTCCTGAAGATATTTATGTGAGTTATAGCGATGAAAAAGGAAATTGGTTGACTCCTCAAAAAATGGATTTTTGTGAAGCCCAAAGAAATGAAGCAACTGTAGCGGTAAGTTCAGATGAGAAAAGAATTTATGTTTATCAAGATAATACAGGTGCAGGAGATTTGTTTTTTTCTGATTTTAAATCTAATTCCTTCTCTGAAATTAAAGGAATCGATTATAAAGGTGTAAATACTGAAAGTTGGGAGACACATTGTACAATGACAACGGATGGTTTGAATATGTATTTTGTGTCAGATCGTCCTGGAGGTTTGGGTGGAAGAGATATTTATCGAGTAGTAAAAATGCCAGATGGATCTTGGAGTTTACCACAAAATTTAGGTCCAAACATCAATACTTCAAGTGACGAAGATTCACCATTTATTGCAAGTGATAATAAAACTTTATACTATTCAAGTAATGGACCCAAAAGTATGGGTGGATTTGATATTTTCGTTACAGTTAGAGATGAAGATAATGTTTGGGGAGATCCTTTGAATATGGGGTACCCAATTAATTCTACTGGAGATGATATTTTTTATACCACAACTATTGATGGTTTGAAAGGTTATATGACCTCTTTTCGAAAAAATGGATATGGCGAGAAAGATATTTATGAAATTCAAAATGATTATGTTGGATTGAATAATATTGCAGCATTGAAAGGTCATATTAAGACTGTAAGTGGTGAACCAATACCTTCCGATTTAAAAATTACTGTTTCTTGTTTGAATTGTGAAGAAACAATGGCCAATTCTACAACTCCTCGTTTGAGAGATGGTACATTTTTTAGTTCATTGTTAGAACACTGCAGAGATTATGAATATGTAATAACGAGTGGAACAGATAAAGAGGTTTTCAGAGAAAAAGTATCTACGAAATGTGATAATAAATACCATGAAATTTTCAGAGAAATAGTTTTAGATACTAAAACAATGAAAGTAATTTCTTCAACTGAAGGA
The DNA here is from genome assembly GCA_943326025.2 of Candidatus Kuenenia stuttgartensis. Taxonomy (GTDB): domain Bacteria; phylum Bacteroidota; class Bacteroidia; order Flavobacteriales_D; family Crocinitomicaceae; genus CAIUKX01. The sequence goes on from CALPRR020000068.1 coordinate 4,708, forward strand.
TCAGAAAACTCAACATTGGCTTCACAAAAAGTTCCAATGAAAGAAAATGATTTAGGATTAAAAGAAATAGGGGTAAAAGAGGTTGGGAAAAAAGATGATGTTGTAGCAAATAATTCAATGAAGGATTTTGAAATGATTCATTATTTTGGATACAATGGAAATTTACTTTCAGTGAAAAGTGGAGATTTGAAGATTTTCTTAAATGAAATTGAAAAACAACTAAAAGAATCAGGAAGGAAAACGTTGACAATTGAAATTGAATCTTCAGCTTCAAAAGTTCCAACAAGAAAATATAAAAATAATGAAAACTTAGCTCAGATTAGAGCATTAAATATTCAGAAAGAATTAGTTGCTTATATTTCTAATAATAAAGAATTAAAAAGCAAAGTTACTGTGGTTATTAAAAAGTCTGTAGTTGAAGGTCCTGAATATGCGAACGATGCTTCAGATCGAAAAAAATATCAAAAGTTTCAGTTCATTTATTTAAAAACAAAGTAATTTCTTATCAATGAGTAAAAACATAACAATCGCTATTGACGGTTATTCATCATGCGGAAAAAGTACGATGGCTAAGGCTTTGGCTAAAGAATTAGGTTATGTTTTTATTGATACAGGAGCAATGTATAGAGGGATTTCTCTTTATTGTATTGAAAATGGTTTGGTAGATGATAATCAAATAAATATTGAGGAATTAATTATTCGATTACCAGAAATAGAATTGTCTTTTGTGACAAATGAAATAACCTTAAAACCTGAATTGATTTTAAACAATGTAAACGTAGAATCTAAAATCCGATCGATTAAAGTTTCATCGTTGGTTTCAAAAGTTGCTGTAATTAAACAAGTAAGACAGAAATTGGTTCATGCTCAACGACTTTTAGGTCAAAAAGGGGGAGTAGTTATGGACGGAAGAGATATTGGTTCTGTTGTTTTTCCAAATGCTGAATTAAAGCTTTTCATTACGTCAGATCCAAAGATACGAGCTAAAAGAAGATTTGAAGAATTGAAAGGAACTGAAAATGAAGCTACTTTAGAGGAAATCGAACAAAATTTACAAGAAAGAGATTTTATTGATACCACAAGAAAAGAAAGCCCATTAATTAAATGTGATGATGCTGTAGTTATCGATAATTCAAATTTAACAGAGCAACAACAATTGGAATTGGCTTTGGATATCATTAACGAAATTAAAGCCATAAAAGTGTTTGATTAATTTATAATTAGCCTTAAAATTTTAAAAATATAACAAATAGCGAAATAATTAATTTTTTTTCGCTATTTTTGTTAGTGCTAAATAATAATTAAGATTACTAAACTAAATAGATAGATGCAATCATTAGGTAAAATAACAGAAGAATTAATTAATCGTAGCCCATTCTTAAGAGAGGCGATGGCTGAAAATTTAATTAATATTTCTTCTTTGGCTAGAAAATTAAAACCCGAAATAGAAGAGATTTTCAAGAAAGAAGTGAATGAAGGGGCTATTGTTATGGCAATTAAACGCATGCCTCCTGGATACTATCACCAATTAGAATTGAAAATTAAAAATGTAATGGGTGAAATAGGCGATTTACTTGTAAGAAGTAATCTAGCTGATTTTACCTATAAAAATTCTGATACATTAAAAGAGAAACAATCAATGTTGATGAACATGTTGAATAAGGAAAACGATAGTTTTTTTACAATTTGTCATGGTATCACTGAAACAACATTTATTGTGAGTTCTAATCATATTGATGTTATCAACGAGATTTTCAAAGATGAGAAGTTAACTGCTCATTCTAAGAATTTAGCTTCAGTAAGTGTAAAATTACCTCCAATCAATTCTGAGTTACACGGTATTTATTACTATTTATTAAAACACTTAGCTTGGGAAGGTATTAATATAATTGAAATCGTATCTACTTCTAATGAGTTTACGACAATCGTTTCTCAAGTAGATATTGACAGAGCGTTTACAATTTTAATGAAATTGAAAAGAGATAATTCGCTTTAATTGGCATTGATTAATTTGCCAGTACTATATGCTGTATTTTTTATTGACAATGGAGATCCTATATAATAGAGGTCTCCATTTCTTTTTATTTCTGATCTAAAAAACGTATTGTTAGCATTCACTTTTACAGGAGCACTTGAATTTGTAATCACATCTAACGAGTCAATGGCTATAAAATTATTTGTGTTACAATAACCGTTTCCGTTGACGATGAAATGAGCAAAATTTGCTTTGCCAGAAAGTGTAAAATCACCATTTCCACCCGTTAAAAAAGTTTCAAATACATTTGAGTTAATGTTCTTTAAATCTACTGATCCAGCTCCATCACTGATGGTAAGTGAGAATAAATCCAGATTTAAAGTTCCGATATTTGTCAACGTTTCTGATCCTATTAATTCAATGTTAATTAAAGATGTAAAGTGAATTTCAACAATGACTTTTTTGCTGTAATCTCTTAAAAAACGACATTTGTTTTTATTTGTAATTTCGATAGCGTTATCAGTAAATCGGAAGTGAATATGGTTTAACAAATTTTCGCCTCCTTTTACGATAAATTTATCGGTAGAATCTTGTATTAAAACATATTTTAAATGTTCATTCAATTTTAATTTGTCAAATGAACCGAGTTTTATTTCTTTTTCTATGATTGCACCAACAGATTTAAAGCAAGTTCTGTTTTCAGGTTTTTTACAAGAAAACAATGCAATCGAAAAACCAAATAAGATGATAATCTGTTTCATTTTGATTTATAGTTAAATGTATAACCAATGCCGGTTTCAAAATAATCTGCACTTGCAAAATGAGATTTTAGAACTACGTTAAAGAATAATCCATTATTCATAAAGTAGCGCATTCCGACACGGTGATACAGAAACATGTCAGGTTGGTATTTATCTCGAATATAAACACCCATTCCTAGAATGAAATGCATCTTATCTAACGGCAAAATATAACCAGCAAAAACACCTAATTGGAGAATGTCTATTTGATTTTTTTGAATGTCTGTTTTATAGCCTAAATTGGATTGTTTAGAAAAAATATCAAAAGCAAGTTCTAATCCAACTTTGGGTTTGAATAAATACCTTGAGAATAAACTTACAGCATAAACAGGGTATCTTTTGCCGCCCGTTGGATATATTTCTTTTTGTGAAAGAATACCAGTTGCCCCATAGTAGAACTTTCTATTTTGTTGAGTGTAGTTTTTGATAGAATCTATCGTTTTTGATTCACCAATTGTATAACCATAACCCAAACTTAAAAATGGAAGATTTATTCCGAGATTTGGAGTTTTTGATGCGGCATTAGAACAATGCGTGATATCTAGACCTACAGATAATTGATGTCGATTAAATACAAATCTATTTTTTAAAGCGATGCAAATTAGAGCATTAAGATGTGAACCGATTGCGGTGTTTTTAGGATTTGTAATTGGATCGTATTCTTTTGTTCCGTAGGCAAGTCCATTGCCAAGTTTAGCGGTAAGTCGATAGTGTTTTCTTTGAATAAAGGGGAATTCAATGAATTGATAGATACCATAATATCTGCCCAATATTTCGTTATTACTTACAGAACCGGCAAAAGCAGTAATGCCAATCAATGGTTTTTTATAATCAATGTGCCATTGCTTTGAACCATTTGGTTGAATGAAAAAGGAAAGCTCTTGAGCGGAAGCCAAAGAGTTTGGTAAATGATATAGTGTATTATGGTGTGCTGCTAAAAAACCAACTTTTGTTCGGGTTTCGATACCCCAAGTAAGATTTTTTTGACTCAACGCAATTTGTGTGATCAAGAGCAAGAAAAATACACCAATAAATTTCATAGAGCAAAGATAAAAATATTGTAATTTTAAAATCAAATTATATACTTTTTAATGGATACTCGATTAATTGCTTTTGAACGCTTACTAAACATAATGGATGACCTACGTGAAAAATGTCCGTGGGATAAAAAGCAGACATTAGATACGCTTAGACATTTAACCATAGAAGAGACGTATGAGTTAACAGATGCAATTCTTCAAAATGATATGCAATCATTGAAAGGGGAGATTGGGGATTTGTTTTTGCATTTGGTTTTTTATTGTAAAATAGGAGAGGAGCAAGAAGCGTTTAATGTAACTGAAGTGTTGAATGCAATTTGTGATAAATTAGTTCATCGTCATCCACATATCTATTCAGATGTTGTTGTTGCTGATGAAGCAGAAGTGAAATCTAATTGGGAAAAATTAAAATTAAAAGAAGGTAAAAAATCTGTTTTAGAAGGTGTTCCTGATTCATTGCCATCGATGGTGAAAGCAAGTCGAATCCAAGAAAAAGTGAGAGGTGTTGGTTTCGATTGGGATAACAAAGAAGATGTTTGGAATAAAGTACAAGAAGAAATTGCTGAATTGAAAGTGGAAATTGATTCGGGATTATCTCAAGAAAAAATAGAAGAGGAATTTGGAGATGTTTTATTTTCATTGGTCAATTTTGCTCGATTTATTGATGTGAATGCAGATGATGCCTTATCAAGAACGAATATTAAATTTAAGAAGCGGTTTCAATTAATGGAAGAGTTAATTTCCAGAGAAAATTTGAAAATTGACGAATTATCTTTGGTTCAAATGGATGTTTATTGGGAGCAAGCAAAGCAAATAATCAAAGGGGATTTTACCGTTTAATCAATATTTTATACCAAAGACACTATTTTTAAGTACTTCATTTATATTTGGAAATAGAATTTGTATATTCGCCACCAAAACTATATTTACAATACTCAGTTTATGAAATTTTTTACTTCTCTATTTTTCTTCCTATTATTTGCAACGATTTCTTTTTCTCAAGAACATACAGTTCGTGGTTTTTTGTATGAAAAAAAGAATGGTGAGCCTGTATTATTTGAAAAAGTAATGCTTTTAAATCCAAAAGATAGTAGTATTTATGCTGGTGCAATGACGGATGTAAATGGATTTTTCACGATACCTAAAGTTCAAATTGGGAAGTATATTGTAAAAGTAGAAAATCCAAATTTTGTAACGATCATTGAAAATATAGAAATAAAAACGCCAACTGGAATTACCAATTTGAGATACGATCTTGCAAAACCAGAATTTGTAGTGAAAGAACTTGAAGAGGCTGTAATTAGTGCAGAAAGTAAAAAGAAAAAAACGGAGGTAAATATTTCTCAAATCAAATTAGATAAAAAAGCTGTTGAACGTATTCCGAGTATTGGTTCTGAGAACGATATCGTTGGTGCAATCAGTGTGACGCCTGGTGTTGTGACAACAGGAGATCAAGGTGGACAGATGTATGTGAGGGGAGGAACGCCTATTCAAAACAAGGTGATGCTTGATGGAATGACAATTTATCAGCCATTTCACTCGATTGGATTCTTTTCAATCTTCGAAACAGAGTTGATTAAAAACGTTGATATATATACTGGTGGTTTTGATGCAAAGTACGGTGAACGTATTTCTTCAATTATGGACATCACTTATAAAGATGGAAATAAGAAAGATTTTGCGGGTAAATTATCTGTTTCTCCTTTTTTAGCAAAAATTGTTTTAGAAGGGCCTTTTAAAAGACAAAAAGATGGTTCAAATAGTCCATTATCATTTTTATTAACTGGAAAACAAAGTTTATTGGATCAAACTGCAAAAAGATTGTATCCAAAAGTAAATGGAGGCGATGGTTTGCCATTCAATTTTACAGATATCTACGGAAAAATTACGTACAGTGGAGGTACTGGTTCTAAAGTAAATTTCTTCGGATTTCACAACAATGACAGTGTGAATTATGGGATTGCGAATATCAATTTCAAACAGTCTGGCGGTGGGATGAATTTTCAAATAGTTCCTTCAAGTTCTTCGACTTTAATTAAAGGACACGTGAATGGAAGTTCTTACAGTACAATTTTTGTGGAAGAAGAAAAAGAGCCAAGATCTAGTTCTATTGGTGGTTTCGATTTAGGTTTTGATTTTGTCCATTTTTTAAAGAATGGTTCAGATATCACTTATGGATTTAATTTTGGTGGTTTTAATACAAAGTTCATTACGATGAACGAGTTTAAGCAAACAGTTAGTTTAGATAATTTTACATCAGGAATTGGGTCCTATATGAGCAGTAAAATCATTCGTAATAGATGGGTGATTCAACCGAGTATGAGAATACAATATTATGTTTCGTATTCTACTTTTTCTCCAGAGCCTAGATTAGGTCTGAAATACAATGCCAATGAGAAATTAAGAATGAAATTCTCTGGAGGTCGTTTCTCTCAAAACTTTACATCCGCTTCTTCTGATAGAGATGTTGTAAATTTATTTAACAGTTTACTTTCTGCTCCTACGGATGTGCAGGCGAAATTTGTAACACAAATGGGGAAAGAGAAAAATGTTAAGAATGGTTTACAATATGCCTGGCACGCAATTATGGGGTTTGAGTTTGATTTAACAAAGCATTTAAGTATGAATTTGGAAGGTTATTACAAGTACTTTCCTCAATTAAGCAATATCAATACAAACAAAATGTACGAAGATGGTGCAATTGAATTTGCTACAAAACCAGATGTGTTCAAAAAGGATTTTATCATTGAATCGGGTAAATCGTATGGTGTTGATTTATTATTGAAATACAGCAAGAAAAGATTGTTTATTTGGGGAGTTTATTCTTATGGTAAATCTACAAGATGGGATGGTTTTCAAGAGTATTTCCCAGTGTTTGATAGAAGACATAACATAAACATTGTAACGTCTTATGCGTTTGGGAA
>CALPRR020000069.1 GCA_943326025.2 Candidatus Kuenenia stuttgartensis
AAAGGTGTTAAAATAAACGGATCATTTTTATGGAATGGAATCAATCCTTTGGGTAAATTTCCATAACCCATCCCATGTTCATTCAATAAATAAGAAACAAATTCATCTAATTCAACATCGTGATTTTTTAATTTTTTACGAATTGAAATAGGTAATTGTTGAAAAAATGCAAAATCAGAAATATGATTTAAAAAACGTTCGACTTGTCCTCTATTCTCTTCATTTGGCTCTTCTAAAAAATCAAATAAGAATTGAAACATTCTTGATCCCGACCCTGAAGCTGGAATAAAAAAACAAGAGGTGAAATCTGTATTTTCAAATAATCTTATTTTATCAACAATCTCATTTTTAGAAAACGTCAAAATACCATCGTTTATCTTACAAGGTGCTTCTAATTTTACTTCTGGATGATTTCCAATAACCTTATTTTTTTGTTCCTCAATTTTTGAATTTGGTACAATTGTCATGATAATATTCTAAAGTTTTGTTTATTTGTACTGTGAACATACTTTCTGAATACATATCCTATTTTTTTAAAGCAAAAGGACGTCACGGTACGCATTCACCTTTTGTTTATCAATTTGTCAGTGAATGTTTAAAAACAAATATGGACAATAATTTTGTTTTAGAAAGAAAAAAATTATTCAATTCTTTAAAAAACGATAAAAAAACTATAGAAATAACTGATTTTGGTGCTGGTTCAAAACGTTTAGGTAATATAAGAAGTTTAAAATCTATTTTCAAAACAAATACCTCCAAAGGAAAATATGGTGTTTTACTTTATAAAATAACTAAATTTTATAAACCAAAAAACATATTAGAATTAGGCACTTCACTTGGTGTTGGCAGCTTTCATTTTTCAAAAGCAAAAAATGATTCTAAAATTATCACTTTAGAAGGTTGCTCTGAAATTCATAACGTTGCAGTTAAAAATTTAAACAATACAAATTGTAAAAATGTTAACTGTATCAATTCGACTTTTAAAGAATATTTAATAGAAAATACAGACCAAAAATTCGATCTCATTTTCATAGATGGACATCATGATGGTGAAGCTTTATTGAATTATTTAGACCTTCTAAAAGAAAATTCACATAACGATACAATTTTCATTCTAGATGATATTCGTTGGAGCGACTCAATGCTAACTGCTTGGAATAAAATTATTCAATCCACTGAATATAATTTAACTATGGATCTATTTCGAATGGGAATCATCATACAAAGAAAACAGCAAGTAAAAGAGCATTTTATAATAAGATTTTAAAAGGAAAGAATTGAATTTAGTTCAATAGGTGATTTCAAAGATTAATTTAAATAAAAATACTATTTTTACTTTCTGTTAAAAAAAATAAGTTTCTATAAATTATTCTAAATGCAATTACTTTATAAAATTTTCTATTTTCCATTATTTAATTTAATTATCAGATCTATTTTAAGACCTTTTAGATCGAGTATTTCTTCAAAATTCAAAATTCCTATTAACGGGATTATTAGTGTAAAAACTGAAAAAAATCAAAAAATATATTTTACTTCAAATGAAACTTGTCCAATGGCAAAAATTCTCTTCTGGGAAGATCGTGGTTGTACATTTGAATTTTCTATCATTTTTAAAGAATTAGTAAAAAACTCACGATCATTTTTGGATATAGGTGCAAACGTTGGTTACTATTCATTATTGGGTAAGACTATTAATCCAAATTTAAATGTAATTGCTTTTGAACCATCAAAAGGACCAAAATATTTCTTTAAAGAAAATGTTAAATTAAATAATCAAAGTTCAATTATACTTGTTGAAAAAGCTTTAGGTGATAGTGATGGTGAAATTGATTTTTATGAAGAAAAGAATCAAAAATATTTGTACAGAGAGCACCATGCAAGTGGAATTGGTAATACAATAAATAGTTGGGGCATTGAAAATTTCACTAAATACAAAGTGGAGTTAACTACTTTAAACAATATTATTGAGCAATTAAACATTACTGATATTGATTTAATAAAAATAGATACAGAAGGAACTGAGGATAGAATATTTATAGGTGGATTAGAACAAATAATAAAAAATCAACCTATCATCATATGCGAAGTACTAGAAGGAAAAATAGAAGATCAAATACAAGATATTATTGTCAATAAATTACAGTATAATATCTTTCAATTTCAATCTAAATCAAATAAACTAAAAGAAATTAAAATAATCAAAGACGAAAACCATAATCATGAGAGTAATTATTTTTTCGTTCCTACTTCAAAAATACATTTAATAAAACAATTCATTTCTTAATAACATTTTCATGAGCGATTTTATGCCCAAAATATTAAGAGCTACAATTGCTCCTCTTATTTTTAATAAATCAACCTATTTATTAGGAATGGTTTTAATTAGATTCTCTCGGAAATTACGAACTAGAAAGTATACAAAAGGTGTAAAAAATTTACCCATTATTATAAAAAAATGTATGGGTAATATTACTATGAAAGTCGATAAAACAAGTTATATGGGCGGAAGTATTTATTGGTCAGGCTTTCATCATGTTAATGAAATAGTATTTTTAAATAATTTCCTTCAACCAAATATGGTTTTAGTTGATATTGGTGCAAATCAAGGAGAATTTTCACTTTTTGCAGCTTCTAAACTAACTGAAGGTAAAGTTATATCATTTGAACCAGTTAGTAAACAGCATGGGATGTTAACTGAAAATATTACGCTAAATTCATTTAAGAATATAATTGTGAATAATTACGGTTTATCAGATCAAGTTGCATCACTTCCAATTTACACTTCTTTAAATGAAGATTTACATTCTGGAATACATGAAGGATTATCAACTTTATTTGCAACTGGAGATCGAGTTGACCTTGAAGAAACGATTGATTTGAAAATATTTGATATTGAATTTGAAAATAAACTCGAAAAAATCGATTTTATAAAAATTGACATTGAAGGTTCTGAATTATTTGCTTTAAAAGGTATGCGAAATCATTTGTCAAGATTTAAACCGATGATATTGATAGAATTAAACGATGATACTTTTGGTGCTGCGAATTACACAGTAAAAGATGTTACTGATTATTTAGAAGAATTTGGCTATCAAGCTTACACACTTTTCCGAGGAAAAATCACAAAACATGAGGGAGCATTTTCAACATGGGGGAATTATATTTTTAAAGCAAATTAAGTGGATAATAAAGTATTGTTTATTTCGCATTGGTTACCTAGTGATGAATATCCAACAAAAGGTATCTTCATTAGAAAACATGCTGAAGCAATTGCTGAATTTTCTCAAATCACTGTTATACATTTCGATATTGAATCATCAAAAGATATTTTCAAATTAGAGTTAACAGAATCAATTGAAGATAATTATGTAAAATACTGTATAAAAATTAGATCTAAATATTATAAGTTTTTATACTTCGCACTTCCATATCAATACTATTTATTCAATCGTTTATGTAAGAAATTCTCAATTGATATATCAAAATTCAATTTAGTTCACACAAACATTTTATTTCCCTCTGCTATTATCGGATATAAAATTTCAAAAAAACACAAACTACCACAATACCATACTGAACATTGGTCAAAAGTAAACCATTTTTTCAAGTCAAACATTTATAAGAAAATTGGTTTAAAAGCCTATCAAAATTGTAAAAGAATATCTGTTGTTTCTTCTTTTTTAAAAAATGAAATTAAAGACTATTTGAATCTAGAAAAAGTTGAAATTATTCCTAACATCATTGACTCAAGTGAATTTCAATTCAAAAACAAAGTTAAGATCAATACAATTCAATTTTGTGCAATTGCACAATGGAATTCACCTAAAAATCCTTTTTATTTCCTAGATGCGCTTGAACAATTATCAAATGATTTAGATTTTGAAATTAATCTGATCGGAGAAGGAAAGCAAATTGAAGAAATAAAAAATAAAAAATATAATTTCAAAATCAATTATTTAGGCTTACTAAAATCAGATCAAATTAACACAATTCTTCAATCAACAGATTATTTCCTACATGGTTCTGATTACGAAACATTTTCTGTTGTAATCGTTGAAGCATTAGCTACTGGAACACCCGTTCTTACAAGTAATATTGGAATAGCTAAAAGTATTATTAGCATTGAAAATGGATTCATTTGTGAAAACAATTCACTTGATTGGAAAAACAATATCCTTAAAGCAATTGAACTAGATTATTATCACTCAAAAATTGCAGATTCAATCAAAGGAATGTTTGATAAATCAACAATATCTAAACTATTCAAAGACTTTTACAGTTTAAAATAATCCTATTTCTCAGAAATAGTTTTCAAAATACTGATTTCAGCCTCGCTTAGTTCTAATCCTCTCCTATTCATCATATTATTAGAGTATTCAATTGCTTTATCGAAACGGAAAGAAACTAATTGAGATGGCTCACCCCAACTAAATGAAGGTACGTATTTATCTGGAAAACCTGAACCATAAACATTTGAAGAAACACCAACTCCTGAAGCAGTGTTAAACATGGTATTAATTCCGCATTTACTATGATCCCCCATACAAACGCCCATGAATTGAATGTCCGTTTTTTCTTCTTTTCCTGTTTCAAAAGAATAAGTTGAAACATTACCGTAGTTATTTTTCAAATTTGATGTATTTGTATCTGCACCCAAGTTACACCACTCACCTATCAAAGCATTCCCTAAAAAGCCATCATGACCTTTATTAGAATAAGCTTGAAAAACAACATTATTTACTTCACCACCCACTTTACAATGAGGACCTAATGTAACAGCACCATATACCTTTGTTGCTAATTTCAAAGCACTATGTTCGCACATAGCAAGAGGACCTCTAACAACTGATCCTTCCATGATTTCAGCATCTTTTCCAATATAAATCGGGCCAGTTTTAGTGTTTAAAATTGATGCCTCAACAACAGCACCTTCTTCTAAAAAAATCAATGATTCATCACCAATAACAACATTTGTATCAGATAAAGTTTGTGATACCCTACCATTCGTTATTAATTTAAAATCAGCTTTTAAAACAGCATCGTTTTTCTGGTAAATGTGCCATCTATTTTCTAATATGATCGGTTCTTCACCTTTAAAATCTATTTTATTTGACGCATTTCCTGTTTTTGCAATCCAAATTGAATTAAACATCAAAATTGAATCTGATTCTAAATGACAAATTGAAGCTACAACATCTTCATTCGGAATGATTTGAGCATTTACTTGAATTCCATCCACTGATGACAAAGTATATTTAGCTTGTAAATAAGATTCAGTAATGAAAGTTACTTCGGCATCAGGCAAAAACAATTTCCAACGTTCGTCATTCGTAAAAATCCCCATTCGAAGATTACCCAAAGGACGAGTCAATGTTAAAGGTGCAAAACGCAAATGTAAACCGTTATCATGCAATTGTAATTTCATCTTCAATCAATTTAGTTTTACTAAAAGTATATAATAAAGTAAATGTTATTAAACCATTCAAAATCAACATTTCATTACCAAATTTATAACCTCCAAATAATTTTTCAGAATATAAATCTAAAATAAAACATATCACTGGAGAAAGAATGCAAACAATCGGAACCATGAAATTTCTTAAGGCTCTTTTTGTTAATATTCCAAATGAAAACAAACCTAAAAGTGGACCATAAGTGTAACCTGCAATTACAAATATTAAATCGATTATACTTTTATCATCTTTCCATTTAAAGAAAAACACTAATAAAGTAAAAATGACAGCAAAGGTTAAGTGTATTTTTTTTCTTAAACGAGTTTGTTGTTGCTCATTTAAATCTGTTCGTCTTTGAAAGCCTAGAATATCAATACAAAAAGAAGAAGTCAACGCAGTAATCGCACCATCTACCGAAGGGAAAAGTGCTGAAATTAAACCAATTATAAAAATAATGAAAATACCTTGAGGTAAATGATCACGAACAATTGAAGGAAACATATCATCCGGTTTATATTCCCATCCATTTCTTTGAGCATACAAATAAAGAATACCTCCTAAAAACAAGAACAAAGCATTTACTAAAAGTAAAACAAATGAAAATGATAAAATATTTTTCTGTGCGTCCTTCAAACTTTTAACACTGATGTTTTTCTGCATCATTTCTTGATCCAAACCAGTCATAGTAATCGTTATAAATGCTCCTCCTAAAATATGTTTTAAGAAATAATCTTTCTTTAAAGGATCTGTTCCCCAAAGGCTTGTCATGTTTTTATGTTCTAAATGCGACCACATACTCGACCAATCCCAACCTAAAACATCTTTGATAGAAAAAATACAAACCACCAAAGCCAATAACATAAAAACCGTTTGTAAAGTATCTGTCCAAACGATTGTTTTCACCCCTCCTTTTAAGGTATACATTACAATCATTGCCATAATTAAGCAAGTGGTAAACCAAAAAGGAAGATTCAATTCATCGAACACAAATATTTGTAACACATTGATTACTAAATACAATCTAACAGTTGCACCTAAAGTTCTTGAGATTATAAAATATCCTGCCCCCCATTTATAAGCGCTAAATCCTAATCTGTATTCTAAGTAACGATAAATTGAGGTTAAATTATATTTATAATATAATGGCAGCAAAACATATGAAACCACAAAATACCCTATGAAAAATCCAATTACCAATTGATAATAGTGCCATCCTCCTGCTCCAACGGCTCCTGGAACAGAGATAAAAGTAACTCCTGAAAGGGAGGTCCCAATCATACCGAAAGCTACTAAATACCAAGGACTTTGCTTATTTCCTGAGAAAAAAGATTCTGAATTTGCTCCTTTAGAAGTGAAATAGGAAATACCTAATAGAATTCCGAAATAACATATTAAAACAAGAACAATCAATACTGAAGACATATATCAATAATTTAGATTGTAAATATAAGAATACATCATGAATAGAATCTCTTAACTAAATGAAGTTGTTAGCAATTTGTTGTTAGTTTGCTGTTACCAATTAATCTAAAAACTCTTTCTTTCCTGTTGCTATCTCCATATCAAATTCTCCTTCACTTTTAGCTATAACTACAGTTGCAAGACAATTACCTAATACATTTACACTTGTTCTTCCCATATCCATCAATGCATCAACCGCTAAAATAACACTTGCTTTTTCAGGATCTAAACCTTTAATTGAACCAACTGCCCCTGCTAATATTACAAATGATGCTCCCCTAACTCCTGCTACACCTTTACTTGTAAGCATTAATGTGAAGCATATTCCTATTTGTTGTCCAATTGATAAATCAACACCACACATTTGAGCTACAAAAACAGTTGCTAATGAAAGATAAAGCGTTGTGCCATCCAAATTAAAGCTATATCCAGTTGGAATAACAAAAGCAACCACTTTTTTTGCCACACCAAATCTCTCTAAATTCTCCATTGCGATAGGCAACGCAGATTCACTACTAGCAGTAGCAAAAGCCAATGATACAGGTTCGTATATCTTTTGTAAAAATTGCTTGATTGGAATTTTAAAGTACAGGGCAATTGGTAAAAACACAACTAGAACAAAAACAATTAAAGCAATATATAATGTTCCAACTAATTGCAATAAATTCTGAAGAATATCAACACCTGATTTAGCTACTGTACTTGCCAATGCTCCAAAAACAGCAATTGGTGCTAAATACATAACAATATCAGTAAACTTAAACATCACTTCGCTCAAACCCTCAAAGAAATTCAAAATCGTTTCCTTTGGTTTCGGATGTTTCACCATTCCTAAACCGACTGCAAAAATGACAGCAAAAACAACAATTTGAAGCACATTATTTTCAGAAATAGCTTTCGCTATATTTTCTGGAAAAATGTCCACAAAGTGATCTTTATGTTCTAAATTTTGACTTAATAATTCAGTTGATTTCTCTTTAAATTTTTGAGTCGTTTCAACTTTCACACCTACACCTGCTTGTGAAATATTTATAGCTAATAAACCAATAAACAAAGCAACTGTGGTAACAATTTCAAAATACAAAATACTTTTTAAACCTATCCTACCTATTTGCTTTAAATTACTATGACCAGCAATCCCAACTACTAAAGTTGCGAATATTAATGGCGCAACCAATGACTTTATCAATCGAAGGAAAATCTTACCAAATCGCTCCATTTCCAGAGAAAATGCAGGGAAATCCATTCCAACTTCTACAGCAAGAATCATTGCAGAAAAGATCCACAAAGACATTTTTTTACGTTTGAAAGAAATCAAAAATAAAACACCCATTAATAGATATCTTATCGTTTGAAAAACTTTATTATTAATACTTGGAAATAAGGTCTCCAAATAAAAGAAACACCCAATCAACATAAATGATGTGACGTACCAAAATAAAGTATTTAATGATTTCATATGTAAGTTCTAAAATTATTTTTCAAATATACTACAAAAATATTTGAAGCGATATTCAGCTATTTTAGAACTAAAAATAAGTATTATTAAAAATTAAAAATTTAATGTTAATATCTAATTAAACCTTTTATGTTTTTTTTATTGTCGAAATAAAGAAAATGTTTAATATTGTATCGTGGGAAGACTACTAATTTTTCAAATCCCACAACAATCAAAACATTTCAAATAAATAAACCTTTGGTTTCATAATAGAAAACATTTATCATTTTTTATGGATAAAAAAGAATTAGAGAGTAAAAAACTTCCTGACTTAAAAGAAATTGCAAAAACTATTGGAATTCAAGATTTCGAAGCGCTTAAAAAAGCAGATTTAATTGAAAAAATCATTTCAGGACCAGTTCAAAAAGAAACTTCTAAACCAACTAAAACTCCAAAAGTAAAAGAGGTTAAAGAAGTAAAAGTTAAGGTTGAAAAGGTTATTGAGAAATCTGAACCTATCGTTGAAGTAAAATCGGAAGAAATTACGGCTAAAGTTGAAACTACAGATATAGAAACTCCTAGACCAAAAAGAGCAAGAACAATTAAAAAAATTGCATCTTCAACTGGTTCAGTTCTCGGAGCTAGTAATGAAAATAAAACTGTTCAACCAAATTTATTCGAAACTGAAGCTGATAAAAGTGAGAAAGTAATCTCAGGATCAGTTACTACAGAAGCTAAAGAAAATGTTGCACCAGTTACAAGTGGAAAAAATTTGTTAGAAATTGAACCTAAACAACCAGTTCAAAATCAACAAAGAGAACGTTTTGAAAATAAAAATCAAAATACAAATCATAAAAACCCAAATAACCCTAATTACAAAAAACCTGTAAATCAAGGGGAAAATCCAAATCAACAACGCAACAACCCAAATCAACAAAATAGACCGCAACACAATCACCCGAACAATAACAACAATAATAAAGGAAATAACAATCCTCAACATAATCATAACAATAACAACAACAATCAAAACGCCATCAATCAACAATTGGAGAAAGATGAAGAAATGTATGATTTAGTTGGTATTGTTACAGCTGAAGGAGTTTTAGAAGTATTACCTGAAGGTTTTGGCTTCTTACGCTCATCAGATTACAATTACTTATCATCTCCAGATGATGTTTATGTTTCTCAAAGTCAAATCAAACTTTTTGGAATTAAAACTGGAGATACAATTAAAGGTTCTATTCGTCCTCCAAGAGAAGGTGAAAAGTTCTTCCCTTTAGTAAAAGTTGAATCAATTAATGGTCGTCATCCTTCATACATTCGTGATCGTGTACCATTTCAATACTTGACTCCTCTTTTCCCGGATGAAAAATTCAAATTAACAGGACATAAACAAGAAACACTTTCAACAAGAGTAATGGATTTGTTTGCTCCAATTGGTAAAGGTCAACGTGGATTAATCGTTGCTCAACCTAAAACGGGTAAAACAATGTTATTGAAAGATGTTGCAAACGCAATCGCAGCAAATCATCCTGAGACTTATTTGATCGTATTATTGATCGATGAACGTCCTGAAGAGGTAACTGATATGGCTAGAAGCGTTAAAGCGGAAGTAATTGCCTCAACTTTTGACGAGCCAGCTGATCGCCATGTGAAAGTTGCCAATATGGTTCTTGAAAAAGCGAAAAGAATGGTTGAATGTGGACATGATGTTTGTATCTTATTGGATTCAATTACACGTTTAGCTAGAGCATACAACACTGTTTCTCCATCTTCAGGTAAAGTCTTATCAGGTGGTGTAGACGCAAACGCATTACACAAACCAAAACGTTTCTTCGGATCAGCTCGAAAAATTGAAAATGGTGGTTCATTATCTATTTTAGCAACAGCTTTAACTGAGACTGGTTCTAAAATGGATGAAGTAATCTTCGAGGAATTTAAAGGTACTGGTAACATGGAGTTACAATTAGACCGTAAAATTTCTAATCGTCGTATCTTCCCTGCAATTGATATTTTAGCTTCAGGAACAAGAAGAGAAGATTTATTGGTTGGAAAAGATGCTTTACAACGAATCTGGTTGTTACGTAAATTTATCGCTGATATGAATTCAGTAGAAGCAATGGAATTCTTAAAATCAAACATGGAAAACACTATGTCGAATGAAGAATTCTTAGTTTCAATGAATCGTTAAGAAAAGGAATAATTACATTTGTCCCGATTTAGATAACTAGATCGGGATTTTTTTATATTTAAAATGAAAATTACAGTTAAAGTTGGGATTTTATTCGCTTTCATTTGGATGATGGTGAAAATTAGTTTTTTAGGAATGGGAAAAGCAAACGAAATGCTTGTTCCTGCAGTTATGACAAATATTTTTCTTCTATTAAGTTCAATTTCTGTTGGTTTATATTTAACGAAACGTAAAGAAATCGATGAAGAAAGTAGTGCATTGAAAGATGTTAAAAACGGCATGACTTCAGGTTTAATATATGCCATTTTAGTGAGTACTTTCATGTATTTATATTACTCGAAGATTGATACAGAATTTAATAGACATCAAATTACTGAAAGCGAAATGTGGTTTGAAAAACAAATTAAAGATCCAAAAGCTTTAAAAGAAATCCGTTCTTCTAATGAAGCTTTCGAAACGATGACTATTACAGAGTTGAGAAAACATTACAAAAAGAACATTAAAGCCAACTTTAGTCCATTATCTACTTCAACAGTAGGACTTTTAGCAATGTTATTGTTAGGTACTTTAAATAGCATTTTCGTAACAGCAGTTTATAGAAAAATCGTTTTCAGTAAAAAAGCATTAAAATAATACAAGCATGATGAACTTCAAAGTATACACTGTTATTCTAATTTCTATTATTTCGGTTAGTTTATTTTCCTGTTCATCAAAAAAAGAACCTTATTTTGAAGGAATAATTGAATATCACAACACGTTTATTCCTAAAAATAATTCAATAGATTCAATTGCTTTAAGAGTTATTTTCGGTCAAAATGCTACTCTGTATTTTAAAGAAGGAAACTTTTTTGAAAAATACAACGATGGTATC
>CALPRR020000070.1 GCA_943326025.2 Candidatus Kuenenia stuttgartensis
AATTGGAATTAGACATTTTCGGAGAAACCAAAAAAGTAACCGTAAAAGGAATTGTCGATCGAATAGATTCAATTGGCGGAAAAATTCGAATCATCGATTACAAATCAGGAAAAGTAAAAGACGAGGATACTAAAACGAAAGTGAAGTTAAACACAAATGAAGATATCATTCATGGTTTAATGAACAAAAAATACGTGCTTCAATTGGTAATGTACGCCTTTTTATACAAACAAAAATTCAATGAATTACCGAAAGAAGTAGATATTATTTCGTTCATCAACATACAAAATGGAGCCTTTTCTTTAGAAACAGGAAACGTAACTTTAGAAGAAATAGTAGAACTATTCCCTACACTTTTAACGATGATTTTAGAGCAAATCTATAATCCTGATCAGAATTTTGAGCATGTGGAGAAGGAGTTTTCGTTTTGTAGTTATTGTTAGGGATAGTATTATTAAGAGTTTAAAGTCTTGTTTCTATTTTTCCAGGTTATATTTCTTGAATATTCTATAATTCATTCTGTTGTTATAATTTTATTGAAAGTTCTAGATTCCCATCAAGGCCTAATTCTATGATTTTTTTTAATGTAGAAAGTCTTACTTCTTTGATGTTATTTTCAATTTTAGAAATATATGATTTTGTGGTACCAACTTTTTCGGCAAGTTGCTCTTGTGTCATACCTTTTTCAAGTCTTGCTTCATGAATTAGAGCGCCAATTTTAAAGCTTTCATAACCTTCTTCTAAAGTATCTCGCTTTTTTGTTCCAACTTTACCGTAGTGTTTATCTTTAAATTGATCTAAAGTCAATGTGTTATTTTTCGTTTTCATACTCTTCTTTAATTTTAAGTGCTTTATCAATTTCTTGTTTTGGTGTTTTTTGCGTTTTCTTCTGAAAACCATTCGCTAATACAACTAATTTTCCATCATCAAAAAAGCAAAATATTCTATAGATATCACTACCAAGTTTTACTCGTATTTCATAAAGTCCATCAGTACTATCGATGTGTTTTAAATACGTTTCTGGTACTCTAGGTATTTCTTCGATCAAATCAAATGTCCAGATAATTTTATCTTGAACTTTGCTTTTCTGTTTTACAAAGAAATCTTCGAAGTAATTTTTAAAGAATATTATTTGTCGTTGTTTATTTACCTTATCCACTTTTCAAATTTACAAATTGTTTCACTAAAGTGCAACTTTATTATTAAACCATTATTCATTTAATTTGAGCGAGTGTTAAAAAGTTACTTAAATATTACCTACCTCACCAAAACCTTCATCCCACCACTCATTCCGCGGTACATTGGAGCGTACATGCATTCCACTTCTGCTGTTCCGATGGTAAGAGATCCTTTTCCGGTTACGAATAGTTCGTATTCGAATGTGTGGTTTCCTTTTGGTAAATAATCGATGAACAATTCCGTTGAAGCATCTTTGTTGATTTGATAATAGGAAACTGTCGAATACTTGTAAGAAGAAACTTTTTCGCGTGATTCAAATCCAGAAGCTTTAGAATCTTTGATGTGCACAAATTCCATTGCTTGATTGCTTCGAACGGTCATTTTAACAGTTATTTTTGTTCCGATTGGAAGTATTGTTGTTGCCAAAACTTCTTCTTCCTTTCCGTTATTCATCCAATAATAATGGCGTTCAATACGCATTTCACCAGTAGATTTTTCGATGTTTTCCATCTTGTCTAAATACTTCAAGTACATCGCTCCAAAAACAGGTTGATCGGTTGTAGTTGAAACATTTACCGTTGCTTTTCCTGTTGTAATTTCTGTTCCATTATACACAAATGTTGAACTGGCATCTTTCTTCAAAACACCCAAATTGGTTCCATCGTTGAAACGAACAGAAACTTCTTGATTGAGTTGATTTGCAATACTCGTTTTATTGATCAAGAGCGCATGACAAGCTAAAGTCGTTGCTTTTGTTGTTTCCCAAGCATTTGCTTGTTTGTTTCTCAATAACCACAATTGCATTTGTTGAACTTCCTTGTCTAAACCACCCATTTCCGTGAAAAACTGAATAATGTAACTTTGCGTTTCAATAGGCGATTGATTCCAATAATAACCTGATTTGTTCGCATTCCAATACATTCCCATTTCTGGTTTTTGAGTTGCACGATCTAAAATTGAATTTTTGATTTTATCAGCAAATCCTTTTTTTCCAGTTTTTAAGAATGAAAGTCCAGCCAATGCTTGCGTTTGTAAATCAACATTTTTCCAGTCTTTCTCCAAACATTTTTGATAGTAAGTGCTCGCTTCTGTTTCTTTCACATCGAAATACGAACGAGCAGTTAACCAATGAACATGTAAAGAAGATAAACCAACTAATTTCTCACGATTTTCTTTTTTGATATCATTGAATTCTTTCAGATAGGCTTGTTCTAAAAATGCAACCGCAGTTTGAACCATCTCTTCATCATACGGAATTCCCAATTGTTTTAATTGTCCGAAACCAGAAACGATGTGTTGCGTGATATATACATTCGATTCATGATTCCCAAACCAAGACCAACCACCATCTGTCGATTTCAAAACAGATAATTTCTCAATCGCAGCATTGATGTTGTTTTGTAACGTATTTTCATCAAATAACGTTGCTAAATGATTGCGTTGAGCCGTTTCGGTTTGAGCATCTAATAACCAAGGAGTTTCGGTTAAAAGAATTGATTTTAAGTCTTTATTTTTCTCTAATTCACTTAAAAAAGCATTTGGATTCGTTTGTTTCCATGTTTCAATAATGCCTTTAAATGCTGGATTATCTTTGATGATTTTTTGAGCTAATACATTTCCAAAATATCGTGCAAATGTTTGTTCAGCACATTCGTATGGGAATTCCATTAAATACGGTAAACTCATTAAAGTTGTCCACATTGGTTGTGTTTGCATTTCTAATGTATAGGATATTTTTTGAGCAGTAGCTGATAGATTTTTTAACTTTTCCATTGTAAAAGCTTGTTCGCCCTTACTTGTTTTCACGAAAGGCATTGCTTCCACCACCAATTGTTTGTTGGATAGAATTGGAATTGCTTTACGTTCAGCATCACTGAATTGAGCATTTGAAGCTTCAATTTGATAAGCGATTAAGGAAAATTTATCTTCTGGAATTTTAATTTTCCATGAAACTTCAGCGCTTGAATTTGCCGGAACTTTCACTTTTTGATCGTTGATTGAACCAAATAATGCAGTTGAAATTTTGTCTGTCATCGGATCGATGAACGTCAATTTCACGGTTACTTCTTGTTCTTTCTCCGTCATATTGACAACTTTAGAAGAAAATACAAATTCATCATTTTCTCTGAAAAAACGCGGTTCATTTGGTTCCACCATCAATTCTTTTTTCGCTTCAAATGAATGTTCGTAGTAACCAACTTTTAAATCTTTGGTTGTTGCTAACGCTCTAAATTGCCAAGTTGTCAAGGCATCTGGCAGGGTAAATTCAAAGCGATAATTTCCAGCAGTATCAGCATAAATCGAAGGATAAAAGAATGCTGTTTCATTGAAGTTTGTTCTAGGAGTAGTAGCCGGTTTTGTTACTTCATCTTTTGATTTTTTGGACGTTCCTTTTCCATTTCCACCTCCAGAACCAGATGAAGAACCATCACCTCCCATTTGTACTTCTTCCATTTCAACAGCTGCTTCTGAAAATTCCATTTCAGCTGAAGCACTTGAATCTTCTAGATACATATTTGCTAATGGCGCTCTACTATAAGCTGCTCTATGATAAATATTTAAACCATATTCTGTAAAAGAATAATAATCATACCATCTTGAATCACGAGCCAATAAATTACTTCCCGACGAATGGTTCCAATTAATTGAAAAATCAGGGTAATAATAAAATGAATGATCCCAATAAGTCTGACTCAACTGATTCAATGAAGCATCGTGCATCGCTACTAAAAGTTCAGAAGGAGCATTTTTCAAGTTATTATCCTTAATTGTCACACTCCATTTTTCTTGACTTCCAGGTTTTAAATAATCTTTTACAGAAGCCAATTGAAGGTTCAAATTTTTATCATCATTTCTAAATCGAATAATTTGTTGTTGCTGGAAGATTTGATTGTCTTTAACCGTCAAAATATTGAATGTTATACCATTTTTATCTTTTTCCGTCACCTTATATTTAATGACTTTACGACCTTTTAATTTGATCCATTTTCCGGTTGTAGCTGTTAGATCGTTTTTGATTTCAAAATAGACATTCAACTTTTTGTGTGAACTTCCAATAATCAATTCTAGTTCATCTCCAGCTTTCACTGTTGTTTTATTCGCAATCATCCATAAATCACTCACATGTTGACCTTTTTTGGAAGTTGGTATAATGTAATTAAAAGTTCGTTCTAAAAGGATTTTTTCTCCATTCTCATCAATCGCAGAAAATTGAATGGCATAAGCTCCTTGTTTTTGAATTAGCTTGTTTAAATCTATCGTTGTTCCAGATTTTACTTTTCCAGTTGAAATTGTGTCCGTTTGTAAAATCACTTGTTGTGCAAAATAAGTATACAAAGGAAAAGACTGATTAAATTCTTTCTCAGTAAATGTTTTAAATTCCGCTTCTTCTAGTGCCGTTTTAGCAACTTTTTCTTCTTTAATTTTAATGATTGAATAATTGATTTCAGCTTCTTTGATTTCCACATTTTCGCTGTTTTTCACAAAAGCTTGAATGATGTTTTCTTGAGTTGAAACTATATTTTCATCCATGCTGAAATCAATCAAATAACTTTGATTCCCAACATAAACAGATGTTGAATTTTCTTGAACTTCTCCTGAAATATCAGTTACAATTGCATTCATTCTGAAATGCGAACCGAAACTGTATTTTTTATTCTGTGGTAAAAATTGAATCTTGAAATTTCCATTTTGATCCGTAGAGATTAAGGTGTCAAAATAAGAAATTCGATCCTCATAATTCACATCACACCAGCGAGGAAAATAATTGGATTGAGAAATATTTACACTCACCTTTGCATTAGAAATCGGATAACCTGAAAACGCTTTTACAGTTCCAACAACTTTCAACGAATCGCCTAATTTCACTTTCCCTTGGATTTCTTCAAAATCAACCTTGAATGTTGGTCTTTTATATTCTTCCACATTAAACGATTCAATGTATTCCCCATCCAATAAGATACTTAAATTGCCTAATAAGAATCCACTTGATGGAAGTTGAAAAGCAACAGTAGCAGTTCCAAATTCATTTAGATTTATTTCTTTTTTAAAGATAACTTGATCGTTATTATCCTTGATTTCAAGTTCGATTTCTTCATCATTGGCATCCACTTTAAAATCGTTGTTTTTTCCATGAAAACCTAAAATTTTGATAAATCCATTTTGACCAGGACGGTAAATGCCACGATCTAAATAAGCTTTATATGAGTAAGTAGTATCTTGATCATAATTTCCATAAGTATAGAATCTTCCTACCAAACTATCGTTTTTATATTTCACTTGGTATCTGTAAGATTCAGTTCCATTAAATGTCGCTTTTCCATTTTTATCAGTAAATATGGTCACCGGAATTAAATTAACTTCATCAGAATTGTGATAATAAGTTTCTATTGTCAATTTAATTTCTGCATTTTTAATTGGCAAACCATTCTTTTGATCTGTAATTAAAAAATGAGTAGTTTCATTCTCACTGTTTGTAATTGCATGAAGAGCCGAAAGATGATAAACCTCAAAAGCGAAATGATTTTTTTTATACAAAGAATCTATCGAAAGAATGGATTCAATTTCAGCTGAATTATTGGCAACAATAAACAAATATTTTCCTGTTTCTTTTAATTCGGGAAGGATAAAATCAATATCATGGTTCAAATAAAAAGAATCTTTATCAAACTTAATTTCTTTTGAATAATAAGGAGATAATTTATAATTCTTCAATATATTACTTCTAGATTTAAAATCGGAACTATTTTCATTTTCTATTTTGAAAATTTTGAATGTAGCTCCTTTAGTATTTCTATATTGGATATTTAAAATTATCGCTTGTTCGACTTCGAGGTTATTTTTAATTGAAAAGCTTAATGATTCATTTAAAATGTAATTTTTTAAATTGATTAACTCATTTTTAAAATCGCTTTCAGGATATTTTTTCAAAGAAGCTTCAATTTTATTAAACGCTAAAAGATTGTTTTTTTTAGGTTCTATATTGTTTTTCCAATCGTAATTAATTGCTTTCTGTGCTAAATTATTTGCAATTTGTAAGGAAAATAATGCTGAAGCTTTTGAATCGATCAGTAATTCTTCAAATCTTAAAAAAGCATTATTCAGAAAACGTTCTTTTTCAAATTCATTGATTTTTTCAGCAGTTGAAAATTGATACACTTGATTCAAACGTTTTCCTACCCAATATGCATATGTATCGAAACGCTTATTTGTTAAGGTTAATTTTTCAAGGTGATAATAAAGTTGAAATGTGAAATAGTCAGGCTCATAAAAATCTATTGCTGATGGAAGCTCATCCGTGTAACCATAATACAACGAATCTTTTAAACTGATATCCAATGAATTAAAATCCGTTTCATTGATAATTGAAAAAGCAAAATATTCGAAAAGAGATTCCATTGATCTTGGTTCGGATAATTCATCTTTTTCAAGGATAGAATTGATCTCCATTTTCATCAATTCAGTTGGTTTATCCATCATCATTTTTTGATGGTAATTGATTAGGTCAGATAAATCGCCATTCGTCAATTTCACATTTTTCCCATCAATTGGCCAGAGTAAACTTTCATCATCAAAAGAGAATAAACTTTCATTCCAGCGATTCCTTTCCAACCAATTGTTTAACTGAAAATGAAGAATATTATTAAATGGAAATTCTAATTTTTCAGCTTGTTTAGCATATTCCCAAATGATTTTTTGTTGTTCATCTTGATCGAATTGTGCTTGTTCAACAATGCTTTGGATTTCAGTTAATATTTTCCAATATTCTTTCGAATTTTTTTCTGAAAGGGCATTTATTTCTAATCGTTTTAATTCATCAAAAGCTTTATGAGGTAAACCGTCATTTTTCAATAATTCATATTTTGAAAAATCAATTTCTTTTGTTTTAGGAGCTATTGCAATTTTAGGATATTCCGCAATATTTAATTGAAACTGACTAAATAGGTTTAGATTTAATGTAATCAAGAAGAAAATAGTTAATATATTTTTCATGTATTAATTAGTTTGATTTATTAAAATTACAAATGTTGAAGCTAATAATTATAGCTGAAATTTGGGTTATTATTGGGTTAATTTTTTCTTATTCAATTGAATTTCTAAAGCAACAAAACTTGCACAAAAAGCCCAAATTGGAACAGCTGCTTTATCTGTATCTAAGAAATTATTTAAGACTGCATGAACATAATATGTCACCAAAGCAAGGATCATTGAAAGGATAATGATGCGCATTTCTTTCTCTTCGATTGGCCAATTATTGTAGAGTGTAATTCCTTTATAAAAAATAGCAGCGATAATAAATAAAACACTAATTAAACCCATAAATCCCATCTCAGCCATTGGTCCTAAATATTCACTATGTGCATTCCCTCCATCACCATTTGAAGTAGAAATAATCGTTAAGTTTTCTGGTTCTTGAAAGCGAGCATATTCAAAGGCATACGTTCCTGGTCCAAATCCAAAAACAGGTCTTGCTTCAAACATTGAAATAGCACATGACCATCTGTTTAAACGTTCTAAATTTGAGGCATCAGTTGTAACGTTGGTTGCACTTTGTAAACGTTCTCCAAAATCTTCAGTTGTATGTTCTGATTTATTTCTCGCCATTTCAATTTGAATAGCATCCCATGAAAAGAATAATGTAATACCAATAAACCCAACGATGGATGCAATTAAACTGAATTTGATTTTAAAATGTATCAATCCCCAAACTCCCACTGCAGCAAATACACTTAACCAAGCTGCACGTGTATAGGAGAAGTACAAAGCAATTAATGTAACAACGATGTAAATAATAAGAATTGCTTGTACCAGAGGTGTGTGTTTTTTAGAAAAATAAAGTCCAAATGTCAAAGGAACAATAAACGCTACCATGCAACCATAAATCGTATGATCTTTGAAAAACGGCCACATCACCCAATGACTTTCCTTTTCTCCAAAAGCGTATCCAGCATGTGTGAAAACAGTGTAAATCATGGCAATCATCATTCCTGAACAATACAACCAAATGAATGCTTTCACATTGACTTCTTTTTTAAAAGCAATTGTTCCAAACAATAAAACCGGAACGATAAACCACAATCTAGCCAATAAAAATTTTAGAGAAGGAAGTACGTGTGTACTTGTGATAGAAGTAATGAAAATCCACAAAAGATAAAATCCAACGGCTATGATAATAGGATTTTTCCAGATTTCTTTTGGTAATATTCTAGTTTTCAATTGTTGTAAAACTAACAACAACATGATCCCAAATAACATTGGTTCTGTAGGAATAAATAATCCAAAACTTTTGGTGTACTCCTCAATATTAACTGAAATTGGCGTTAAAAAAGCAAGACTTAGAAACGTCCATTCTGTATAAAAGATGGCAAAATAAATCGCTAATAATCCAATGGAAGCCAATGAAAAATAGGCTTGATCTTGCCAAACAAAATAAAGCGTTAGCAGAGCATATAAAACACTCGCATAAATGATAATCGCTTCTTTCTTAAACAAGGCTTAAGCTATTTTTTTAAGTTCTTTGTATTTTTCGTAGATCAATAATCCGAAAATCGTAAAGAAGAATGTCCCTAACGTTGATAATAGAACGATAATCATACGTTTTGGTTTGTCTTTTTTATCAGCAACTACAGCTTTCTCTACAACGAATTTGTGAGTAAAATTAGTATAAGCATCAGATTCAGCTTGTTCATATGAATCTAAGAATTTTTCTAATTTGATAATTTTCTCATCTCTAACTTGTTCCAATCCATCGAATTTCGCACCGTATTTCAAGTTAACATCAATTTGTTTTTTCAAGAAAATTCTATCATCATTCGATTTTGCATCGATGTAGGCTTGAAATAAATTCGTTCTTCCTTCTAATGATACAACACCTTGATCTCCTAGAGTATCTAATTGAGTCAATACATTTTTTAAATCTTGATCTAATAAATCTTTTTTACGTTTATTGATCTCGTAAGCTGGAATTGTTCTTTCAGCTACCATATTATTTTTAACTGTATCGATCAAATCCACAATTTTATTAGCAATTTCTGCTGCTAATTCTGGTTTTTCATCCAATACATCAATTTGAATCGATCCATAACGCGTTCTTGTAAAACTGATATGACCTTCATATTCCTTCATTAATTTGAAGTATTTATTTTGATCATTATCATCGATATTGTAATGTTTCATCAAATCAAATTGCGTAATGATTCGATCTCTAATTCTTGAAGATTGTAAAATTTGGACCAATTGTTCCGCTTGTTCTTCTTCACCAAAATCCATTGAAGAAGCTTTCGCATTTCGTTGTTCTGAAAATGAAACCGTACTAGTTGCAGCCGGGAAAACAATTGCTGACGATAAATATAAAGGGGTAATTAAAAAAGATACAACCGTTGACATTACTACTGCAATTGAACATGCAATAAATATTGTTTTACGTTTTTTCCAAATAAAAAGGATTAAGTTTTGTCGATCTTTATCTAACTCGCTTTGATTGTGCTCCATTATTTAATTTTTTGCTCTGCTAATTTAACGTTAAATTTTTGTTTCTAACGAAAACATTAACTACAAAGAGACGAATTTATTGTGAGTAAAAGAAAAATAATGAAATCTTAATCTAAAAACTGTTTTTTCAGTGAACTAACATCAATCATTTTAGTTAAAAATAAGATGGCAGTACAACATAAAATTTCACTTAATAAAACTACTGGTGAAGTATTTATTTTACTGAAAAAGTAAAAAACAGCAACCGTTAAAATTAAAAATAAAGCATAACGACCTATCAATTTCAATGAAAATTGAAATTCGAAGTTTTTAGCACAATAGGCAAACTGAATTAAGGCAATTGAACTTTGGGTTGCAAATGTTGCCAAAGCAGATCCAGTAGCACCATAAATAGGAATCAAATATAAATTTAAGCTAACGTTGATGATGATTCCAACGAATGAGAAAATATTCAAAAATCGTAAGCTTCCATTTGCAGTTAATAGTGTTCCAAAAATCAAGGTAAAGCACATACCAACGAAACTCAACATTAACCATTTAAAACTTCCAATTGATTGGCTTATTTCATCATTGTAAACAAGAGACAATACAAATTCACTGTTGAAATAACAAAAAATGGCAATTACGATTGAGCCACCAATTAATAAATTTCCTGCTGTCGTTAATAGTGGAAGTACTGAGGTTCGTTGTTTGATAATTTTCGAAAACAAAGGGAAAAGTAAATTTGAGAAAATCATTCCAAACAAGAAAAACGCATCTAAAAGTCGAAAGCCTTGTGCGAAAATTCCGGCTTCTTCTTTTCCGTTGGGATGAATACGCTCTATCATTACAGAATCGATTCGTGTATAAAACATCATCAATAAAATCAACAAAGCATAAGGAATACTTTTTTTAACGATCGCTTTTGAAAATGACCAATGCCAAGTAATTTTTGGTATTCCGATTTGTTTCACCAAAAGTATAAAAGCAATTAATGTTACCACTAAATAACAAATGGTTTGAATCCAAATAAACCACTCTATTTTGAAGTTATCTTTTGAAATGAAGAATACAATTCCACAGAAAATAATTAGTAGTAAACGATCTAAAACAGATATAACGGATTCTGTTTTGAATAACAATAGTCCAGAAAAATGACTTCTGAAATAAGCAATCAAAGTCGTCAAAAACTGATTGAAGATTAAAAAAGCTAAAATTCCAAATTCATTAATCTTATATCCTAGTAAGAATGCAACAGTTAAAGTGATAGCTGTATAAATCCCGAACAATAGCAATCTAAAAGACAATAATTTTCCCATGTATCTACTTACGATATGCGGATATTGAGCAATGTTTTTGGTTGTAAAGTTATTGATCCCTAAATCGAGAATGATATTGAAAAGAAACGTTAAGTTTAATAAGGAAAAGTAAATTCCATAATTAGCTGCTCCAACTTTATTTTGAACGGTTGCATCGATTCCGAAAATAGCAATTGGCTTAATCAATAGATTAAGTGACAACATCAATACTAAATTTGAAATGAATTTTTTTTGCATCCTGAACGTTGAACGCTATTTTTTTAAATTAATTTGAAATAAAAATGAAATTTTGATTTTTATGCAACTCTTTATTGAAAACAGTTAATTTATTTTCAGCAACAACATAA
>CALPRR020000071.1 GCA_943326025.2 Candidatus Kuenenia stuttgartensis
AATGGTTCTTTTAAACCTAACGTTTGGTAACCATAACGAACAGCTCTTCTTAAAATACGACGAATAACATAACCCGCACCTGTATTAGAAGGTAATTGTCCGTCAGCAATAGAGAATGCAATCGCACGAATATGATCGGCAATAACACGTAAAGCAATATCAGTTTCTTCTTTTTGTCCATAGGCAATACCAGAAACTTTTACCATGTGTTGAATCAACGTTTGGAATAAGTCAGTATCGTAGTTAGATTGTTTTCCTTGCAACGCCATAGCCAAACGCTCTAATCCCATTCCTGTATCTACATGCGTAGCAGGAAGTGGCTCAAGAGAACCATTTGCTTTACGGTTGAATTGCATGAAAACATTGTTCCAAATCTCAATCACTTGAGGATGGTCATTATTTACTAAATCTTTACCAGCAATTTTTAATTTATCTTCTTCAGAACGTAAATCAACGTGAATTTCAGTACAAGGACCACATGGACCTGTATCGCCCATTTCCCAGAAGTTATCTTTTTTAGATGCTAAAATAATTCGATCTTCATCGATGAATCGTTTCCAAATAGCGAAACTTTCTTCATCTTTAGGAACATTGTCAGAAGCATCTCCTTCGAATACAGTAACGTATAATCTGTCTTTTGGAATTTTGTAAACTTCCGTTAATAATTCCCAAGCCCAAGAAATAGCTTCTTCTTTGAAATAATCTCCAAATGACCAGTTTCCAAGCATTTCGAACATCGTATGGTGATAAGTGTCTACACCAACTTCCTCTAAATCGTTATGTTTACCAGAAACACGTAAACATTTTTGTGTATTTGCCACACGTTTATCTTTAGCAACACTATTTCCTAAGAAATAATCCTTGAATTGATTCATACCGGCATTTGTAAACATCAACGTAGGGTCGTTTTTAACAACCATTGGCGCAGATGGAACAATTGCATGTCCTTTAGATTCAAAAAAGCGAAAGAATTGTTCGCGGATTTCTTGTATTTTCATGATAAACGATGTTATTCTATTTATGGAGTGCAAATTTAGTGGAAATAGTTTAAAAATAAGCTAGGATTTAAAATGTAATTAAAAATCAATAAAAACTTCTTTTTTAGCTTTTATAATCTTTTTATTAACTTCGTATTCATGTCAAAAACAAAATACAAATACAATCCCAAAACATTAACTTATGATGAGGTTTCATTAAGTTGGGGGAAACGTATTTTTAAATTTTTGTTGTATGTGGCGCCTAGTTTAATTATTGGTTTAGGATTATCTCTTTTATTCACAAAGCAATTGGCATCACCAAAAGAAAAGCAATTACTAGCAGAAATAGAATTTGATAAAGCCGAATTAGAACGTTTGAATGCTGATATAGATTTAATTAATAGAACTTTAGAAGACATTCAAGAAAGAGATGAAGATTTGTATCGTGTGTCTTTATATGCTGATGAATTTCCAAAAGAATTGCGTTATGCCGGAAGAGGGAAGAATTTTAAATATAATTATTTAGAAGGTTATTCGAATTCAGCCTTGCTAACTTCTACTTCTTCAAAAATTGATGATTTAGAACGTAGAATAAATTCTCAAAGTACTTCTTTTAAAGAACTATTGGAGATTGCCAAAAATAAAGAGCAAATGTTGGCAAGTATTCCAGCAATTCAACCTGTTCGAAATAAGGAATTAAAACAAATGGCTTCTGGTTACGGTTATCGAATTGATCCAATTTATAAAACTAGAAAAATGCATACTGGTATGGATTTCACGGCTAATATCGGTGCAGATGTATATGTGACAGCTGATGGTGTGGTTGAGATTTTAGAGGTTGAAGGTTGGGGGTATGGTAAAAGTATTGTAGTGAATCATGGCTACGGTTACAAAACACGATATGCCCATTTAAATGGATTTAATGTTCGTGTAGGGCAAAAAGTGAAAAGAGGAGAGTTGATAGGTTATGTTGGAAATACAGGTAAATCTACTGGTCCACATTTACATTATGAAGTTGAAAAAGGTGGAAAGAAGGTGAATCCAATTGCTTATTATCATTCCGATTTAACTCCAGCTGAATACGAACAATTAATTCAGTTAAGTCAAAATTCATTCAAAGCTTTTGATTAATCCGAAGTTAATCTAATTGGAGTCGAGTTGATTGAGGAAAGTAGATTGATTGAAAGGAGTCTAGTTGATTGAGCGGAGTCGAAATCAACTTTCTGTCAGATAAAAAACTGACAAATCGACTTAAAATCACCCTTCTGTTTAATGAAATGTCAGTTTTTGACATAAAATTGTTCGAAAAATCTGATGGCATAAAGATTGAAGAAAGGAAACCATATAAAAATGAAAATAAATTAACAATGGGAAAAATTATCGGAATTGATTTAGGAACTACAAACTCATGTGTTTCTGTTATGGAAGGAAATGAGCCGGTAGTTATCGCGAACTCAGAAGGGAAACGTACAACGCCATCTGTAGTAGCATTCGTAGAAGGAGGAGAGCGTAAAATCGGTGATCCTGCAAAACGTCAAGCGATTACTAATCCAACAAAAACGATTTCTTCAATCAAACGTTTTATGGGAGCATCTTTTGATGAGACTAAAAACGAAGCAACTCGTGTTCCTTACAAAATTGTAAAGGGAGATAACAATTCTCCACGTGTTCAAATAGACGAAAGAGCTTATTCAGCTCAAGAGATTTCTGCAATGATTCTTCAAAAAATGAAGAAAACTGCTGAAGATTATTTAGGTCATGAAGTTACTGAAGCAGTTGTTACTGTTCCTGCTTACTTCAATGATGCTCAACGTCAAGCAACAAAAGAAGCTGGTGAAATCGCTGGTTTAACAATCAAAAGAATTATCAATGAGCCTACTGCAGCTGCATTAGCTTATGGTTTAGATAAAAAAGGTGTTGATCAAAAAATCGTAGTATTCGATTTCGGTGGTGGTACGCATGATGTTTCTATCCTTGAATTAGGAGACGGAGTATTCGAAGTATTAGCAACTGATGGTGATACTCACTTAGGTGGTGATGATGTTGATAATGCAATCATCGATTGGTTGGCTGCTGAATTCAAAAATGACGAAGGTATTGACTTGAAACAAGATCCAATGGCTTTACAACGTTTGAAAGAAGCTGCTGAGAAAGCTAAAATCGAGTTATCTTCTACTACAAGTTCAGAGATTAACTTACCATACATTATGCCAGTTGATGGTATTCCAAAACACTTAGTTAGAACTTTACAACGTGCGAAATTCGAGCAATTAATTGCTTCTATCGTTGAAAGAACAATCGCTCCTTGTCGTTCTGCTTTGAAAAATGCAGGTTTATCTACAAGTGATATCGATGAAATTATTTTAGTTGGTGGATCTACTCGTATCCCAGTTATTCAAGATGCAGTTGAGCGTTTCTTCGGAAAAGCGCCTTCTAAAGGAGTTAATCCAGATGAGGTTGTTGCAGTTGGTGCTGCTATCCAAGGTGGTGTATTAACAGGTGAAGTGAAAGACGTATTATTATTAGACGTTATTCCATTATCAGTTGGTATCGAAACAATGGGTGGTGTTTTCACTAAATTGATTGAATCAAACACAACTATCCCAACTAAAAAATCAGAGGTTTTCTCTACAGCATCAGATAACCAACCTTCAGTTGATATCCACGTGTTACAAGGAGAAAGAGCGATGGCTAATGATAACAAAACATTAGGTCGTTTCCAATTATCAGATATTCCACCAGCACAAAGAGGAGTTCCTCAAATCGAAGTTACTTTCGATATCGATGCAAATGGTATCATGCACATTTCTGCTTTAGATAAAGGAACTGGTAAAAAACAATCTATCAAAATCGAAGCTTCTTCAGGTTTATCTGACGAAGAAATCGAAAGAATGAAAGCGGAAGCTGTTGCTCATGCTGCTGAGGATAACAAAAGAAAAGAAGAAGCTGAATTATTAAACAAAGCTGATTCTTTAATTTTCCAAACTGAGCGTCAATTAAGCGAGTACGGTGATAAAATCCCAGCTGATAAAAAACAACCAATTGAAGATGCTTTAGCATCATTAAAAATTGAATTCGAAGCAAAAAACTTTAATAATTTAGATGCTGCTATCGAACGTTTAAATTCAGTTTTCCAAGAGGCTTCTCAAGACATCTACAACGCAGGTAACAATGCAGGTGGAGCTCAAGAAGGTGCTGCTCAAGGAAATCCTCAAGACGAAGTAACAGATGTTGATTTCGAAGAGGTTGAAGACGCAAAAAAATAAACAGTAGTTTATTAAAATATAAAAGGGAAACAGTAATGTTTCCCTTTTTTTGTTCTATTAAATGAGTTTTATTCGATGATTGAATTCAAATAATTATATTGATTTCAAAATGATTTTATTACGTTGAATAGTTATGATTTTCTTAATCTCTAATTGTTTTAGAAGTCTTGAAATAACAACTCTTGATGAATGTAAATCTTCTGCAATTTGTTGATGTGTGTGATTAATCTCTAAGCTTCCTAAAAGTTTCGCTTGATCAGTTAAATATTTTAATAAGCGTTCATCTAAACGCATGAATGTAATGGCATCTATTGTTTCCATTAATTCAGTCATTCTTGTGTGGTAGCTTTGTAGAATATATTCTCTCCATGATTTGTATTTGTGTAACCAAACTTCCATCATTTTAATAGGAATCATTAAAATCAAAGATTTTTCCATCGTTGTAGCACGAATTTCACTTTTTGTATGTCTCACACAACACTGTAAAGTCATAGCGCAAGTATCTCCTCCTTCAATATAATAAAGTAGTAATTCTTCTCCTTCTTCGTTTTCACGGGAAATTTTGATAGAACCTTCTAATACAATTGGAATGTTATTTAATTCATCACCAACATTTACAATTACTTTATCTTGTTCGATTTCTTTTAATTGGCTATTATTGATTATTTCATTTACAAGCTCTTCTTCTAAAATATAACCTAAAGAGTTTTTGAGTAGTTCAATTTTTTGTTCTTGCATTTTCATCATAAGCTATAAAGAAATTTATCCAAGTAATTTTAGATAATGCATAAAGATAAGGAGAAAATAAAAGTGTAGCTAGAAGAATGACTGTAATTTGAACTCCGATTGTAGCAGAAGGAATAAAAAGATTGAAAGAAGTCCATAGTGTAACGAATAAAGCAACTTGAAACGCATATGAAACGTACATTGCTCCATAGTAAAAGCCTATTTCCTTTTCATATTTTAAACCACAAACTGAACAGTTTTCGTGTATTTTTCCTGCATTTTTCAAATCATATGCTGATGAAACAAAAAAATCACCTTCATTACATCTAGGACATTTTTGTTTTAAAATACTATAAATTTTGCTTCCTTTTTTCATCTTGAATTTAATAAAAACTAAGCCTAAATTAAATCAATACTTGTTATTCAATTGCAACAATAGTTACACATTAATTTAAGTCAGATAATTTAATGCTTTCAGAACCAATGTTTATTTTTATTTTCGCCCATGTTTTGTTTAATTTTCGAATGATTTTATTCGCCTCATCTACCGATAAATTTTTAGCAACATAAGTACAAAATTCTGTTTTGAATTTAGTTAAAGCTGTTTGTGTTCTATAAGCGGTTAAAACATCATTTTTTGTTACCTTTTTTAAGGTAATTAATGTTTGAAGTTTTGGATTGTTAATTTCAATACTAGAGTTAAGATCATCTGTAAAAGATGAAACGGTTAATGAAACTTCGTTGTTTAATGTTGCTATTAATTCTGTTTTGTTTAACTGAATTACTGATGTTGAGTCAAGTAAAGTTGTTTTATTAGAATTTAAAGCTGTAATATCTTTTATTACTCGTGAACCATTCCATTTACCAATTCCATTTGCATTTGCAATGATCTTAAGTTTTTTAGTCAATAAAGATTGAGCTAATTCCATTAACGCAACACTGTCTTTTTGTGTAAATAATTTATCTTCTAAATTCCATTTATTGATAGGGAATTGATCAATTAATTGAACATTGATTTTCGCATCATAAAAAGGTATTTCATCAACTACATTTATATGTAACATTGTTTCATCATAAATATTAGAAAGGCAATCTTCTGGAATTGAAATGTTTCTAACTTCGAATTGCTCTGATAGTCCTTTTGCAGGAAATTGAAATTCTTGGGTAAAAATATTGAAGGTTGAAGAATCTTCAAATGTATAAATACCATCTTTCTTTTTGTATTTTGCCCATTTTTGACCAAATGCCACTTTATAATCATCTAAACGTCTTTGGTATAATGCTAATAATTCTAAAGCTTGTTTCTTTTGAATTTGTAATTCTTTTATTTTTCTTTTGTACTCATCAAAAATAGCATGCTGGCGAACGATTTCATGTTGTGTTTTTGATCTTTCATCTGAAGAAGAATGATCCGAAAGAGAATAATTTTCAAGTCTACTATTGTCGTTTTTTGACCGTTTAACATTTTTTTTACTTTTCTTCTTGCTTACTTCAACTGGAGAATATCCAAAGTCTGAATATCTTTTTTCCAATTTAATTATAAGCAATTCTGTTTGATCCTTTTTCTTATTGTTATATGCTATCCAGTGATCAAAACCTCGTTTGCCATAGACCATTTCGTTAAGTTCTTTTATCTTTTTAAACTCAAGGTCATTCATACGTTGTTTATAGGTTCCTCCATATTCAAAAGTTGAATCAGGTGAAAGGAAACGTGTTTTTCCAGAGTTGAAAAGGGGATAGCATAAACCATTTTTTTCAATGATTACAGTTACTTGTTTTTCAGGATTGTATCCCCAAACGTCAATATGTAAATTCGTGATTTTATTATCTCCAGCTGTTGTGAAATCACTTGTAGAAACTGTAAGTGGATCTATTTTAGCACTTATTGACCCATTTGCTTGTGAGTATTTCGCTTGAAATGGAATCAATCCTACAGTTTTTGGTAAACCATTTACCCATTTACTTTTATCACTACTTTCTCTGTCCTCGAAATTACTTGAACTTACAGATCCATCTCCTGCTGCAATAACGACATTTTTGAAATTTGAATAACTTCCATTTAATGCTAAATAGATTTCAAGAGTTTTTTGCTCAATGTATTGATTGATAGAAGTTGTAATTGCATTAATAGTTACCAATTGATCATTTGGTGTTAAAAAATGATATGAACCCAACATAGCAGTTTTATCATCAAAACTCATTTGAGGGTTTAATACATTGTCTAATTTTGAATGTGGTACAAGTTTACCATCTTCAGTTTGTAATGAGGCAGGAGGTAAGTTCTTAACTAAGATTGAAGCAAATACTTCATAATCATTCTTATAAGGCTCTAACTCAGTTGGTGTTCCTCTTTTAGCCATCAAAATTCGATTTAATTCCCAAAGCGCCATTTTGTTAGATGCCTCAATAACTAAACCTTTTGGTGCTTTTGCAATTTCTTGAGTGTAAAAAATTAACGAATCAGGAAACATAGTAATAAATGTTTCTAATGAATCTTTATTTATTTCTTTATTAGGAAAAAGAATTTCTGGACCTTTATAGTCAAAGTATTTACCAAAATGGTTGTTTAATATTGGACTGTTTTTGACAGTATGATATAGGTAAGCTCGTTCTTCATTTGTCAATTCTTTCACTTGTTGACTCCAACTAAATAAAGGAATAAAAAAAAGGATAAGTAATAAGTGTTTCATTTAGTATTTATATAATTTAACTCTATAATCCAAAAAGTGAATAAAGTTAACACTACAGATTTAATTTCGAGCTAGAACAAAAAAAAACTGCCTAAAATTTTAGACAGTTTTTAATTATTTCTTTAAACATGTTTTATTCTACTACAATGTTTTTCGTAGACTTTACGCCGTTATTTGTGATTTCAACAGTATATAAACCTTTGTTAATTGAAGATAAATCAATTTTAGAACCATTTGAAAGTGATAGTGCAGAAATAATTTCTCTGCCAGTTTGATCAATTACTCTGATTTGTGCATCAGAATTAAACTCTCCATTTATCGTTAACTCTCCTTTAGTTGGATTCGGATAAATATTAAAATTGTTTGTTTTGTTACTTGTTAACCCTACATTTGCTGATACAACTGATGTTGGCTCAAACGAAGACAAAACAATTGACCTGTCTATTAAAGGTGTAGTAGAACCAACATTTTGAACTTTTGCGTTTGCATGTATGAAGATTGGTAAGTTTGAATTTGCCAAATCGTAGTATTCAAATTGAATTCTTGTGAATTCTATATCTCCAAGGAACATTATTGAGGCAGTAGTGCGATCTTCAATTTTGTATCGAATTACATTTGGAATAGTAGTATTGCCAACTTTTAATGAGCCTTTTCCATCAATAGAAGAGATAACAGTGCCTGTGCAAGAAGGATTTTGAGCAATTCCATTAAAATTAAAAGATAAATTGCCTGAAAAATTATCTGTTGATGTATTTCCAAATGCAAAAGGATAAGTCATAAGAACTTCATTGTTTGAAGTGTATTCAGCAATAACATCTCCTAAAGATGGCTCTTTGAAAACGAAACCTTGAGAGTTTCTATCTGATGAAGTTGAACTAGAATAGGTTGATATGAAGTTTTGAATTTGAAAAGCAATTGTAGAATTTGTAAAAGATGAAGCATTTGTAGTTGTAGCAGGATCAACGATATTAATTGTTCTTAGTTGACTTGTATATTTTCCAAGTTGAGAATAATCCCAAACAGCTGTATTTCCAATTACTGAAGCTAAATTTACAGCATTAGAATCACACAAATACATGGTTGATGATTGTCCAATAGTTGGTTCGTTAATTTGTGTAAGACTTTGAGCATTCGAAATTGAAGTAATTGCTAAAGAAGCAATTAGTATTTTTATTTTCATAGTTCTAATTTTTGTTAAACTTAAATATTTTAAAATTAATTACTTCAAATATTTTTCTGAAATGTTTACTTTTTGGATAAAATGAGCAGAAATAAGCTAAGAATGAAATGGAATGTATTTTGGTTGGTACAAAATGATCTATTTGATTTAATTTTCTATTTTTACGGCTCAATTATCTTTAAAAGTATTCATATACTTACGATTAAGATTAAAATATAACTATGAGTAAAAATAATTTATTCCGAAAAAAATCAGTTCAAGATATTTTAGATAAAGTCGATAAAGACAACCAAGAAGGACACGGATCTCTTGGACGTCATTTAGGTGTCAAAGATTTAGCTGCTTTTGGGATTGCTGCAATTATCGGTGCAGGAATTTTTTCTACCATTGGTAAAGCGAGTGCAGATGGTGGACCTGCAGTTATTTTCTTGTTTCTATTTACAGCGATTGCTTGTGGTTTTGCTGCTTTTGCTTATGCTGAATTTGCTTCAATGGTGCCAGTTTCGGGCTCTGCTTATACGTATTCGTATGTTGCTTTTGGTGAAATTATCGCTTGGATTATCGGCTGGGCTTTGATCATGGAATATGCGATTGGGAATATAACTGTTGCCATCTCGTGGAGTGATTATTTTACCGGATTTCTACAGAATCTAAACATTCCTTTCCTAGGAGTGAAAGGGATTCATTTACCTCAATGGGTACAAATGGATTATTTCACATCCTACAATGGTTATCACGAAGCAGTTAACTTGATGAAAAGTGGTAAGGAATTTATCAATTTAGATAGTGCTTTACAAAATGCATATACAGCTTACAAATATGCTCCTTCAATTGGATCATTTCACATCGTAGCAGATTTACCAGCATTGATGATTATTATTTTGATTACTGCCTTGGTTTATAAAGGAATGAAAGAATCAAAAAACGCGAGTAATTTGATGGTAGTCGTGAAATTGGCAATTATTTTATTGGTGATTTCAGTTGGAGTTTTCTATATCGATACGGATAATTGGAATCCGTTTGCGCCGAATGGAGTAGGAGGTATTTTGAAAGGAGTTTCTGCTGTTTTCTTTGCCTATATTGGATTTGATGCTATTTCTACTACTGCTGAAGAATGTAAAGATCCACAACGAGATTTACCACGTGGAATGATGTGGGCTATTATTATCTGTACGATTTTATATATTATCATCGCCTTAGTTCTGACAGGTATGGTCAATTATACGGAGTTGAATGTGGGTGATCCATTGGCATTTGTGTTTGATAAATTGGACTTAAAATGGATGTCGGGAATCATTGCAGTAAGTGCTGTTATTGCTATGGCGAGTGTATTGTTAGTGTTCCAAATGGGGCAACCAAGAATCTGGATGAGTATGAGTCGTGACGGTTTGTTGCCGAAGAAATTTTCGAAAATACATCCAAAATTTAAAACACCTTCTTTTGCTACGATAGTTGTAGGTTTTGTAGTAGCAGTTCCAGCTTTGTTTTTGAACTTGACATGGGTAACTGATTTGTGTAGTATTGGAACATTGTTCGCGTTTGTGGTTGTATGTGCCGGAGTTTTGGTCTTGCAAAACAAAAAAGACATCCCAAGAGGAAAATTCAAAACACCTTATGTGAACGGTAAATATGTGATGCCTGTTTTGTTAGTTGCTGGAATCGTTTTTACGTTTACTTACAACAAAACGGCAACGATTGCCTTCTTAACGAATGAAAAACAATTGATTCAACCAACAGAATTGCTGACCTCAATCTCATCAGAGCAAGTAATCAAAATGAAAAATCAATTGGCAACTGAAAAAACGGATCTATTTGCTAAGAGCGACAATGATGTGGAAACTTATTTGACTTCATTAAAGGAAAAAGAATACATTCAAACCTTAAAAGACTTAAAAATCAATGAATCACAAATGTATGAATCAGGTTTTGGATTGTTCTCTCATAAAATTCCAACCTATTTCTTTTTCATTATTTGCTTTATTTTGACTTATTACTCCATCACACATAATTTATCTTTAATTCCAATGTTAGGATTAGTAAGTTGCCTCTATATGATGAGCGAATTAGCCCTTTCCAACTGGATCGGTTTCGGTGCTTGGTTAGTAGTAGGTTTAATAGTCTATTTTGGTTACAGTAGGAAGAATAGTAAGTTGAATATGGTTATTTAATCAATTATTTTACTGATTAATATTCTAACAAACAGTATCATTTTTCCTATTTTTTACCTACTTTTGCACCATTAAAATTTGAAAAAACATGTTTGAAAATCTTACCGATAAGTTTGAAAGAG
>CALPRR020000072.1 GCA_943326025.2 Candidatus Kuenenia stuttgartensis
GAGAAACATCGAATGCAAGGACATGTATCTTTATTGAAATAATGATATAGTTATTGTAAATCGTCGATCTATACAATTAAACTTTCTATTTCTTGATTGCTTTCAAACCTATTTCAAACTTTTCAAGGAAAGGACTCATTACGTTTGGATTGCTTTTTTAATCGTAAAAGGTGTCACGATTGTCTTTGTTTAATTTTATTGTATAAAGCCGTTCTGTTTCAAAATAATAGTAGATGCTATCATTGTTTTAAATTCGCTTCTTTAAAGTAAACATCAAAAAATAATAATTGATATTTGATTGCATTTTTCCAATAACCCATTTCATGTCCACCTGGTCTTTCGATGTAATCATGTTTAATTTTTTTGGCTAACATTTTAGCATGTAATTGTCTATTGACCTCTAGGAAAAAATCATCTGTGCCACAATCAATCATAAATGAGATGCTATCTTTAATAGAATCTAATTGATTAATAACAGTATTCTTTTCCCAATTAAGTGGGAATTTATCTTTGCCTCCCAAACGTGAAGCTATTTCCCAATTTTTAGGAAATGGTCGAATGTCAACACCACCACTCATGCTTCCTGCTGCTCCAAATAAATCTGAATGTCTCATTGATAAATAGAGTGCTCCATGTCCTCCCATACTTAATCCGCAAATAGCTCTTCCTGTTCTATTTTGGATAGTCGAATAACTGCTATCAATGTATGATATTAGTTCTTTTGTAATGTATGTTTCATATTTTATTTTAGGATCAATTGGACTATCAAAATACCAACTTGAATAACCTCCATCAGCACTTATAATAACCATGTTATAGTCGTCCGCTTGTTTTTTTACAGCAGGGAAATCATTTGGATATGAAGAATAATCACCACCAAAACCATGAAGTAAATAGAGTGTAGGATATTTTTTATTAGAATCTTTTTGATATTTTTCAGGTAGGATTACGTATGCAGATGTGTTTTTTTGCATTGATTTACTGTAAACGTTAATCTTTTCGACTTTAGCAGCAAGTAAACTATTATAAGTGAAAATAAAGAATATTATTATGTTGAATTGATTTCTCATGTTGTTTTAAATTTAATTTATCAATAATTCTGCCATTATTTAGATTCTTTTAATTTAAATAGAATTATTTCCTTAATTAAATCATAAGGTATTTCTTTATCTAATGGAAACTGAACCGAACCTTTACCTTTTTTATATTCATTTAGTTGTAAATCGAAGTGTGAATGAGCTGAAGGTGTAGCGTATATTCCAATGTGCTTTTTGTATGCTGCAAAGTATATAATTGGCTGTTTTTTTAGTTTATATGCAGGCATCCCATAACTTATTGATTCCTCAATTTCATTTCCCAAATCTATAATTATTTTACGAATTTTTATAAGTATTTCTTTAGTCTCAGCTGGAAAAGTATTTACATATTCGTCAACTGATTGGAAGGTTTTATTCATAATAATTTTGTAAAAAAAAAGCCGTTTCAATTTGAAACGGCTTAAAAAATATTTAGTTCTAATTATTTAACAATTGCAGAAAAATTTGCATCTTGAAATAATTTAATAAATTCTCTGTCTTTAGCAGCTTTCGCTTTATAATAAGAAGAAGAATCTTTCGCAATTGCATTTTTTAAGTTACTGATCGCAACATCTGGTTTACTTGTTCTTGCACCAACGATTGCTTTAATGTAATAACCTTGTGCAGTTTCTTTATCTTTTGAACCATCGATAGCAGCAGACGCTTGATCAAATGAACCGCTTAATACTAAAGCTAATGCTTTATTAAAAGTGTTTTCAGACCCTAAATTAGATAAAGCATCGTTATAATTACCTTCGATAATATTAACGATTCCCATGTTGTAGTTAACTTCAGAACCAGCACCTTTAGCTTGAGCTAATAATTGTTTTGCTTTTTCTTTATCACCACTAACACCTGCAACTGCAGCTAAATTGTTTTTAGAAACAGCATTTTCGTTAATTGAGTTTGCTTTTTCGAATTGTTCTTTAGCTTCTGGCATTTTGTTTTGTAAGAAGAAAATCGCACCTGCATTGTTGTACGCTCTAACATCTTCAGGAGCTACTTTGATAGCAGCGTTGAAAATACTTAATTTTTCGTTTAAATCATTTGTTAAAGTTGAAGCAAATAATAACTCTTCAATTTTTAATGTTTCTGGTTTAGATAAAGAAATAGTTTTTAATTCTTCATCAGTATAACCTGTTTTGTCATATGTAACTGTAATTTCAGCACGACGTAATTTAGGGAAGATATTATCATCTAAATATTTAAATGTTTTACCCATATTTCTCATTTCAGTTTCACGAGTTTCAGGATCTTTATGCATTTCTAATACACGAATAACCAATTGTTTTTCGTCATTATTCATTGTAGATTTTTCTAATTCTCTTTTGAAACCATCATAATCTTCACCTCTTCCGTTTAATGAGAAAATTTCAGTTTGAGCTTTTACATTTTTAGCCGCTTTAGCTAAATTGATTACAGTTGTTTTTCCAGCTTCAGCTCTCTCAGTAGATAAAGAAGAGTTTTTACCAGTTTCTCCTTCTGGAGATGCATAACCTGTAATAGAAATTGTTTTCAATGAAATTTTTGGATCAGCTTGAGCTTTAGTTAACCAAGCTTGTAATTGAGCAATATCTTTTTCTTTTAATTCTGTTGGTCTAACAACTGATTTTGATTTCTCATAATTTACTTGAGCAGATGTAGATTCTTCAGTGATTCTGTTAAAAGCATCTTTTTCAAAAATTACCTTGTAATCTTTGTTTACCATAAAAGGTGTTACAATTGTAGCATCAGCGATTTTGATTTCACCCAATTGTTTTTTAACTTTTCCACCTTTAGAAACTGTACCTGTAACTTTCAAATCAGTATTTTCATATTCAGATTTGTAAACTACAACATCGTTATATGAAACGTTACCACCTGGTTTAAATTGAATAACGTTACCATTTCCTGTAGCTTTTTCACCTTGAACAGTTACAGATTTTAAAGCAGTACTTCCTAACATAGGAGTAATTTCAGCTGAAGCTTTTTTTCTAATTCCTTTTTCTGGGAATTTAATATCCACTTTTACACGAACTGAATCTCCGTGCATCTCTAATGGATTAGGTGTTACAGTATATTCTAAATCTTTTAGAAGGTCGCAACTTGTAACCATTGTTCCAGCTAGAGCAATAAACGCAAAGCCTTTGATCGTTTGTTTTTTCATATTAACTAGTTGTAATTCTTACCAATTTTAAATGCAATATTAATCAAATATTTCTTCTAATGAAAAAAATAGAAGAATTTTATTCAGTTTTATTGAGTTATTTTTAGTTTTAAGCTTTTTGTAGTTTTAACTAAAACTGAATTATC
Organism: Candidatus Kuenenia stuttgartensis; assembly: GCA_943326025.2. GTDB lineage: Bacteria > Bacteroidota > Bacteroidia > Flavobacteriales_D > Crocinitomicaceae > CAIUKX01. Next base: position 3,369 of record CALPRR020000072.1, read on the forward strand.
TAAACATTTTTCTAATAGTTCCAATATTGAAAGATTTAATTTAGGATCTATCAAATCCATTGCAATCTCTTTCATAGGTTCTAATACGAATTTTCTCTCATAAAGTTTCACATGAGGAACAATTATTTTTTCTGACGAATAAATTAAATTATCAAAATAAATAATATCAATGTCTATCAAACGAGATTCATAAACTGAAACAATATTTTTTTTTCGACCAATCTGATTCTCAATTGCTTGGGTTTTAATTATAAGTTCCTCAATTGTTAGATTTGTTTTTAGGCTTAAACAACAATTGTAAAAAAGTTCCTCTGCTTCAAATTCTATTGGTGGATTCTCATAAATTGAAGAACAATTTACAATACTACCAATAGATTCTTCTATTAATTCAATTGCATTTTGGATATTTAAAAACCGATCACCAAGATTACTACCTATACTAAGGTATATAGTTGATTCTTTTTTTAATTTTTCCATTTAAATGTGTTTATCATTTTCATTAAATCTTCTTTTAAATATATAAGTGAAGGCTTTAATGAATCGTAATTTGGTACAGAGTTAAAATAAACTACACCACTAACGAATTTAGATGATGAGTCTGTTAAATAAAATTGATATGGAGATGCAACATCTCCTTGTAATTCGAAAATTGTTCCGTATACTTTGTCTTTCGATCTGATTATTTTAGTGTCCTCAATTGCTGTTGCTTTGATTTTATGTTCATCAACCTTATCTATAGAATAGTTAACATATTTCGCTAAAGGTTCTACCATGTCAATGTATGAAAAGTGAATCACTCCATTTAGAGGGCCTAAATCGATATCTTTATGGCAAGTTTTCCCTGTATTATCTGTTACTTCCTTTACTTTAAATAAAGTCGAAACATCAAAAGTATAATTGCAACCATCATTAAAATGGACATATTTATGTTTAGGTAGGTCTAATCTCAAATAAGTAGGAGGTTTTGGAACAGTTAATTCATTAGATGAGCAAGATGTAAATAATGTTCCAATAGAAATAGAAATAATTGTGTAGAATTTATAATTTCTCATATTCCAAATTTAGTTTTTTGGTAAGATAACTTTTATTGACTTAATTCTTTTTTTGTCTGATGTTTCAACTATAAGTTTAATGTCATTGCATGTTATAGTTTCTTTATTCTTTAAAATTCGACCTGCATTCTCAATCATAAATCCTCCTAATGAATCGGATTCACCTTTTAAATTCTCAAATTCTTTTCCGTCAATATCTAATATTTTATAAAAATCAATTAGCGCAGTTCTACCTTCGAAAATATATGTGTTATCATCAATTTTTTTGAAGTCGATTTCTTCTTCATCAAATTCATCCGTAATATCTCCAACAATTTCTTCTAAAACATCCTCTAATGTTACAATCCCTGAAGCTCCTCCATACTCATCAACAACAATTGCCATATGGACTTTCTTGCTTTGAAATTCCTTTAATAAATCATCAATTTTTTTATTCTCAGGGATAAAAAATGGTTTGCGAATAAGTGTTTGCCAGTTAAACTTTTCATCATTATTTAGGTGTTGAAGTAAATCTTTGATAAATAGAATTCCTACAACGTTGTCTAATGTTTCTTTGTAAACGGGTATTCTAGAATATCCACAATCGAGTATTTCTTCAATTACTTCTTTAAAATTGGATTCAATATCAATGGCTGCAACATTTAATCGTTGACACATGATTTGTTTTACATCTGTATTTCCAAATTTGACAATTCCTTCTAATATTTTATGATCTTCATCTGAAGTGCTATCTTCTTTTGTTAACGCGATTGCATGTTCTAATTCATCACTAGAAATTTTCACTCCTTTCTTTTTAGCATATTTGCTAATGAATTCCGAACCAGAAACCAATCCAGCTCTTAACCAGGAAATTGGAGGGATTGAATTTAAAAAACTTAAAGGTCTTGCTAAATAACGGACGGTTTTAACGTTGTTTTTTGAGGCGTAAATTTTAGGAATTACTTCGCCTACCAATAATATAACAAATGTACTTACAATTACATCTAAAACGAAGTATAAGGTTTTCTGTTTTTCTTCATCTATGTACTTGCTTAAAATACTACTTACAGTCAAAACAATTGCGATGTTTGAAAAGTTGATGATGATTAATATGATTGAGAGTAATTGTTTCGGGGTATCAATTAATTTTTTCGCAACAATTGAAGCTTTGTCGTCACTTCTTTTAAGTAGATCTTTGTCAATTGGCTTTAAAGAGAAAAAGGCAGTCTCTGCAGCAGACATCATTGCGGTGATTATTAATAATATGACTAAAAGCGTAAATAAAAATATAATTGAATTCATTTTAATATTAAATGTTGTCAAATGCTAGTGTGAAGATAATCATATTAATTTAAAATAGAATTAAAAAGGCAAATCATCAACTTCATCATTTAATAATTCATCCATTTTTGAAGGGGCAGGAGGGGTGCCTTGTGAAGAATATTGAGGGTTAGGATTTAATGTTTTTTCACCTGACTCTGGTCTTGAAATAATATTTAATTCATCTGCAATAATTTCAGTAGTATATCTTGTTATACCTTCCTTATCCTGCCAAGATCGTTTCTTGATTTTTCCTTCGATATAGACTTTGTAACCTTTTTTTAAATATTTTTCAGCTACTTCAGCTAATCCTCTCCATACTACAATATCATGCCAATCAGTCAACTCTTTTTTTTCTCCTGTCGCTTTGTCGGTATAAACCTCTGATGTAGCTATAGAAAAGCTAGCGACAACTGCTCCGTTTTCTAATCTTCTAACTTCAGGATCTTTTCCTAGATTACCCAAAAGAATCACTTTGTTAACACTTCCTGCCATTTTTTAGATTTTTATAAAAACAAAGATATGTAAAAGTTGTATTCCAAAAAAGATGAAAAAATTCTATTTCTATCTTATTATAGATTTTGCTCTTCTAGAAAACGATCAATTAATCGAGGGAGAGGGTAGTCATCAATTTTTGACTTAGTGATAGATATCCAATTTTCATCTTTCTGTTTCGGAAATTGATCGAATATGTAAAAAACAGCAAATATACGTTGATGCGATAAGATATGGGTTACGGGTTTACTATTATAGAAAGGCGTTAAGCCAGTTCTTTCTTGAAAAAAAGATTTTACATTTTCAGTATTTAATTCTTCTTCAGTTTCAAACAAAGGGAATTGATATAGATGTTGCCAGATATCTTTAGCTATTCGCTTTTCAATTAAAATTTGATTATTGTCTTTAAATATGGCAAAGTTAAAATAACGTTTTCTCACTTTTGTCTTTTTCTCTTTGAATGGTCTATCCTTTATTGTATTGTTTGCAAAAGAAAGACATTTTGCAGATAGAGGACAGATTTCACAGCTTGGATTTACAGGAGTGCAAAGCATTGCTCCAAATTCCATTATTGATTGATTGTATTCAGCTGGATTTTCTTTGTCAATTAATTCATTCGCTAAATTTTGAAATTCTTTTTTACCTTCCGTTGAGTCAATAGGGGTTGAAATATCAAAAACGCGACTCAACACACGGTATACATTTCCATCTAAAACAGCATAAGGTAAATCAAAAGAAAAAGAAGCAATTGCTGATGCAGTGTATTCACCAATTCCTTTTAGTTTAATAATTTCAGTGAATTGATTTGGGAAGATTCCATTTAATTCAGTCGCAATATATTTTGCTGTAAAATGTAAATTTCGAGCTCGACTATAATAACCTAAACCTTGCCAATCATTTAATATTTCTTGTTCATCAGCATTTGCAAGATCAAAAACCGTTGGGTAATTACGAATAAACTTCAAATAATAATTCATTCCTTGATCGACTCTTGTTTGCTGAAGGATAATTTCAGAAAGCCATATTTTATAGGGATTTTTCGTGTTTCTCCAAGGTAAATCACGCTTGTTTTGTCTATACCAATCTATTGTTAATCTATGAAAATCAGCCATTAAGACGAAAAAAAATAAAATATTTTACATTAATTGTTCAAATATAAGGAATCTTGATGTACTTTTGCATCCTGAAAATTAAGGAATAAACAAAAAAATCATAAAAAAAATGACAAAAGCGGACATCGTTGCTGACATAGCAGTAGAGACAGGATTAGAAAGAGCAGAAGCATTAAAAGCGGTTGAATCTTTTATGACATCAATCAAATCATCTTTATCTAAAGGTGAAAATGTTTACTTAAGAGGTTTTGGTAGTTTCATCGTGAAAGAAAGAGCTGAAAAAACAGGTAGAAATATTTCTAAGAATACAACAATCATTATTCCTGCTCACAATATTCCTTCATTTAAACCAGCAAAAACGTTTGTTGACGAAGTTAAAAACAGTGTAAAAGTAAAATAATAGCTGTTTTTTTATTCAAATGTGAATAATCCGATTAAATTTTCTATTTTTGTGCTCCTGATTCTCAAAGACAACAAATAGTTTGTTTTTTTGAAAATCGGGAAAAAAATAGAGTTAATCATAAAAAATATATAATTATGCCAAGCGGTAAAAAAAGAAAAGGTCACAAAATGGCGACTCATAAACGTAAAAAACGTCTAAGAAAAAATCGTCACAAAAAGAAAAAGTAATCAATAGGTTATTTATAATGTTAAACTTAGTGGGCATTTGTTCACTAAGTTTTTCTGTTTTTTTACATTTTAAATCATTGTTTTCGTGAGTTTAGAACTAGTAGTCGATTCCCGACCAGGGGGTATTTGGCTTGCTTTGTTGCGTGATGGTAAACTGATTGAGTTGCATGAAGAACAGGGTAATACAGAGTTTGCTGTAGGTGATATTTATCTAGGTAGAGTTCGTAAAGTTGTCCCAAGTTTAAATGCAGCTTTTGTGGATGTAGGTTTTGAAAAAGATGCTTTTTTACATTATTTGGATTTAGGCCCTCAATTCAATTCACTTAACAAGTTTACAAAAGATACGTTACATGGTAAGCAAAACGTAGCTGATTTACTTTACTTCAAGACGGAAAAGGATATTCCCAAAGATGGAAAAATAAATGAAATTGTTTCAAGTGCTTCACCTATTTTGGTGCAAGTAGCTAAAGAACCTATTTCAAGTAAAGGTCCACGTTTGTGTGCGGAAATCACATTGGCTGGAAGATATTTGGTTTTAGTGCCGTTTTCAGATAAAATTTCAATATCTCAAAAGATAAAGGATCCTGCAGAGAGATCTCGTTTGAAAAATTTAATGGATAGCATCAAGCCTAAAAACTTTGGAGTAATTATACGTACCGTTGCAGAAAATAAGAAAATTGAGCTATTAGAACAGGATTTAAAAAATCTGTTAGAGAAGTGGAAATTTATGTTTGCTAATCTTAAAACGGCTACGCCGCCAAAAAGAGTATTAGGTGAATTAGATAAGACTTCTTCAATTTTACGTGATTTGTTAAATGCAGATTTTTCAAATATTCATGTGAATGATGTAATATTGATGACTGAGATGTCTGAATATGTTGCAGATATTGCGCCAGGTAGAGAGAAAATAGTAAAGTTACATGATAACAGAATTCCTATTTTTGAAAAATTTGGAGTTACAAAACAAATTAAGGCATTGTTTGGTAAAAAAGTACCGATGCCTAGTGGTGGTTACTTGATTATTGAACATACTGAGGCAATGCATGTTATTGATGTTAACTCTGGAAACAGAAAAGGAGCTGACGGTCAGGAAAGTAATGCGTTAGCTACAAATTTAGAGGCTGCTGAAGAAATTGCTCGTGTATTACAATTACGAGACATGGGTGGAATTATTTGTGTCGATTTTATCGATATGCATGACAGAGAAAATAATAAGTTTCTTTTTGAAAAATTAAAAGAGCATATGCAATCTGATAGGGCTAAACACAATGTTCTTCCTCCATCAAAATTTGGTGTAATTGAAATTACTCGTCAAAGAGTTCGTCCTGAAACGGATATTAATACATCAGAATCTTGTCCAACATGTAAAGGTTCAGGAGAGGTTCAAGCGTCTATTCTGTATGCAGAAGAAATTGAGAATAACTTGAATTATTTGATGACTGATCGAAAAGAGAAGAATGTTTCACTTTTAGTTCATCCTTATTTAGAAGCTTATTTCAAAAATGGAATTATTTCTAGACAAGTAAAATGGTTATTCAAATATAAAAAATGGATTTCTGTCAGAGGAGTTACCGAAAATCATTTGTTAGAATACAAGTTTGTAAACGACAAAAACGTTGAGATTACGTTATAAAATCTCTAAAGATATTTTGAAAGTCAGTCTGTTTAGACTGACTTTTTTTTATTTTTGAATTATGGAAGAATCAAAAGGGATTTCATTTTTAGAAGCGAAGGCCAAATTGGAAGCGTTTTGTGCATACCAAGAACGATGTCAGTTGGAGATTGAACAGAAATTGTATACTTGGAAATTTTCGGATGAACAAATTTCTCAATTAATTGCAGATTTAATTACTAATCGATTTTTAGACGAAGAACGATTTGCTTCAGCTTTTGTATCTGGTAAATTTAGAATTAAACGATGGGGTAGAATTAAAATAAAAGCGCATCTTAAAGCTAAAAAAATTTCAAATTATTCAATAGATAAAGGTTTGAAAGAAATAGATTCAGATGATTATTTAAAAACTATTCAAGCACTTTTAATAAAAAAGAAAAAAGAATTAAAAGGTAAATCTTTTACGGAATGGCAATTAAAAAGTAAATTATTGAATTATGTTTCTTCTAAAGGTTTTGAGTCAGATATAATTTATAGTGCTTTGGATGAATTGAATTTGTAAATTCAAAATTACTTTACAAAACAAATGAATAAATAGATTTTTAAAAGATTTATATTTCATGTTTTAAGGAATGTTAAAAAACCAAAAAATCAATCATGAAAATCGGTTGTGATAATTTTATAATCATTAATTTAGTGGTTTATAATTTGTAAGAATGTCAGATTCAATTGTAGTAATACCTACTTATAACGAGAAAGAAAACGTTGAGAATATGATTCGTAAGGTTATGTCTTTCGAAAAAGATTTTCATATACTTATAGTGGATGATTCGTCACCTGATGGAACAGCTGATATAGTAAGAAAACTGCAAATTGAGTTTGAAGGAAGAATTCATATTGAGGTTCGTCAAGGTAAATTAGGTTTAGGTACAGCTTATATTCATGGCTTTAAATGGGCTATAGAGAAAAAATACGATTACATTTTTGAAATGGATTGCGATTTTTCACACAATCCTGAAGATTTAATTAGATTATATAATGCTTGTGCAATTGATGGAGCAGATTTTAGTATAGGTTCTAGGTATTGCAAAGGTGGTAAAGTAAAAGATTGGCCATTGAAACGCGTTTTGATGTCTTATTTTGCAAGTGTATATGTCAGAACTATTTTATTTATTGGGATTCACGATACTACTGCAGGATTTAAATGTTACAAAAGAGAAGTTTTGGAGAAAATAAATTTAGATGGGAATACATTTAAAGGATATGCTTTTCAAATCTGTATGAAATATGCTGCTTTAAAACATGGGTTTAAAGCGAAAGAAGTTCCGATTACATTCATTGATCGTTTGTATGGAACATCTAAAATGAGTTCAAGTATTTTTAAAGAAGCATTTTTTGGAGTTTGGAAAATGCGCGGAATGAAATTATGAGTAAATCAATCATCTTAAAAGGAGGTACAATTGTTAACGAAGGAAAGCAATTTGTAGCAGATATCTTAATTAGAAATAATAGAATTCAAAAAATTTACC
>CALPRR020000073.1 GCA_943326025.2 Candidatus Kuenenia stuttgartensis
AAGATAAATTAATTGAGCAATTAGAAAAGCGAATTGAAAATCTAGAAAGCGAAGTTTTATTCCTAAGGTCGTTAGTTAAATAATACAAAATTTTATTATCCTTTTTCAAAAATAGCTAGGGATGCGATTAATCGCATCCCTAGCTATTTTTAATTACGAATTTCTAAACCGATTCAATTTTCTGTTTCAATGTACTTACACTCATTCCACCGCTTTGTTTCCAAATTAACTTTCCATTTTTGAATAAGATAAACGTAGGAACGCCACGAATTTGAAATTTATCAGCCACTGCAGGATTTTTATCGACATCGATTTTTAGGATGTTGACTTTATTTCCCATTTTTTGTTTTAACTCGTCTAAAACAGGGTGCATCATTTTACAAGGTCCGCACCAAGTGGCATAAAAATCCACCAAGGTTGGTGTTTCTGATTTTATGATTTCATTGAATTTTCCCATTTTCATTTATTTATTCACAAATTTAAGTCGTTTGAGTTTATGGCTGTGTAACTTTGATAACATTGAAAATTTACGCTTTCACCAATTCAATCACCGTGATTTCTGGAAGGATGCCTACTCTTCCAGGGAAACCTAAGAAACCAAAGCCACGGTTAACATAAATATATTTTCCTTTTTTCTCATAAGCTCCAGCCCATTGAGGGTAAATATATTTCGAAGGACTCCATTTGAATCCTGGGATTTCAATCCCAAATTGCATTCCGTGCGTGTGTCCTGAAAGTGTTAAATGAATATGTTTATCGTGATCCAAGGTTACTGCATCCCAATGTGATGGATCGTGAGACAATAAAATTTTGAATAAATCGTCTTCTAGATTTTCAGTTGCTTTGTTTAAATCGCCATGTTTAACAAACCCTTTTTTACCCCAATTTTCAACGCCGATTAACGCCATTTTTTCGCCGTCTTTTTCGATGTGTAAATGTTCGTTTAGCAATAATTTGAACCCAATTTTTTCATGAACTTTTTTCAAATTCTCTAAGTTCTGAGCTTTCTCCTCTGCTGTTGGCCATGGGATATAATCGCCATAATCATGATTTCCTAGAATAGAATAACTTCCATAAGGAGCCGTTAATTGACTAAAATGTTCAATCCAATCATTCATCTCTTCCGCATGATTGTTTACTAAATCTCCCGTGAAAACCATTAAATCACTTTTTTGAGATTTCGCAATATCAATACCTCTTTGAACCGCAATCGGATCATCAAAACTTCCTGAATGAATATCAGATAATTGTGTAATTGTAAATCCATGAAAGGCTTCAGGTAAATCTCTGAACGCTAATTTCACACGATGTACACGGTAATCATATTTCCCTTTTACAACTCCGTAAAGTGTTCCGATGAACGGAATTGATGCGATGCTTAACCCAACAATACTCACAAATTTTCGACGCTCAGGTAAAAAATTTCCTTGTTTTGTGATCCCATTCATTTTTGTTACAACAAAAGAATAAGTCCCTTGCACAAATCGAGCAATATCTTCAATTAATAAAAATGGCGTTACAACTAATTTTGGAACAAGAATGATGATCATCGCCCCCATGATCCAGTTGAAATTCTTATTCGGACCATGCGAAAATTTTCCTGTAGCTCCAAGATAAAGAATAATTAAAATCAATGTGATATCAACGATCCAATAAGCCCAAAGAATGATTGAACTAGTTGTACTGTTCATTCCGCTAACAACTGTTTTCACAGCTTGAAAAACATATAAATCTACTAGCAACCAAATAACGGTTACAATCAAAAAACGAGTTAACATGTGTGTCTATTTTACTACGAAGATAATTCCTTTGTTTTATTTTGAAAATGGAATATCGATGAAAGGTGGATTGATGAGGGTGAAATGGGGTTTCGGCATTGCTCAACCTCCTTCAATAAACTTCTAGATTTACGAAGCGACTATTATGAAAAATGAAAATAAAATCAATCTTACAATGTCTCCACATATTTCTTAAAATTATCCAAAATCATTTGCCATCCTTGTTGTTGCATTTCAATTGGATTTTGATTTTCTGGGTCAAAGATTTCTGTAACGGTTACGAAGCCATCTTTCTCTTCGAAAATAACTGCTATTTCTCGTTTATCTTCTAAGATGTAATCATATCGTTTGTGAAGTTCTAAAAAAGTATATTCTCCTTCGAAATCAAAACCAAAACTTTGATTTTTCGCTTCCATTCTCGTCATGAATTTTCCACCAACTCTCAAATCATTCGTTGCTTTTGGAGCATGCCAATCTGGACTTGCAAAATACCAATTTGTAATGTGTTCTGGTAATGTCATTGCATTCCAAACTTTTTCTAAAGTTGAGTTTATAGAAACTTGTACTGTGATTTTTTCTCCGCTCATATTTATTCGTTTATCTATATTTTTCTGTTGCGTTTTTTAACGTTTCAATATCCAATTTTTTCATTTGACGCATGGCAGTCATTCCTTCTGGATAACGAATGTATTCTCCCAACGTCGAAGGAATTATTTGCCAAGTAATACCAAATTTATCGGTAATCCATCCGCACATTAATTCTTGTCCTTCCGCTAAAAATTGCTCCCAATAATAATCGATTTCTGTTTGATTATCGCATGAAACAAAAAATGAAATCGATGGGTTAAACGTATACATCGGACCAGCATTGATCGCCTGAAAATCCTGATTATTGATTTTGAACGAAGCTCCAAACACTTTTTTGTGTTCTCCTTCACCCATACTTTGCAACGATTGGATTTCAAAATTTTTAAAAATAGATTTATAAAAATCCAATGCTTGTTCTAAATTATCATTGAACCACAAAAAAGGTGTGATTGAATTGGTTGCTTTGTCTTTTGTCATGATGATTTATATTATTTCACCTATTTTTAAATCCAATGGAGTTGTAATCTTAATATTTTCTTCATTTCCATCACACAAGAACACTTCAAAACCAGCTTCTTCAACCAAACTGGCATCATCAGTAATTGCTTCATGAAAAGGAATTGAATAGGCTTTTTCTATGATTTCTTTTTGAAATACCTGAGGTGTTTGAACATTCACAAATTCACTTCGTTTTACAGCAATTGATTGACCGCTTTTCACTTGTCTAAGCGATTCTTTTAATGGTAAAGTTGGAATTGCTGAACCTTTTTGTTTTGCTAATTCAATGGTTTTATGAATGGTTTCTTTGCTTACAAAAGGTCGAACGCCATCGTGAATAGCGATAATATTGTGATTGCAAAAGGAGATAGCATTTTTTATTGAATCATAACGTTCAACGCCACCATCAACCAATTGATGATTGATTCTAAAGTCATGTATTTCAATCAATTCATTCCAAAAAGAAATCCAATCTGAAGGCAAAGTGACGATAATTTGACAAGTTGCATCAAACTCATAAAAACGTTGAATCGTTCGCATCAATATCGGCAATCCTTTTATTTCAATAAATTGCTTCGGTATCGAACTTCCCATTCGTTTACCAATTCCACCTGCTGTTATGATTACTGAGAACATTTTTATTGAGAAATTAGATATTAGATATTAGAAACTAGACTTTAGACTTTAGAAACTAGATATTAGACTTTCTTACCAAAGTAGGGCAAAAAAAAAGTTGTCAAACCGAAGTATGACAACTTATATATCTTATAAATCAGTAAATTATTTTAACTGATTAGGATCGTTTGCTGCTTGATCATTAAATTTCTTTTGGTATCTCAACCAATAAAATAGACCAAAGAAACCTAAAACTATAAGAGAATAGTTAAATAAGTTTCCAATGTTATCATACATCAAAAAGACAGTATTATATAAAAAATCTCCTATTGCTTCAAATATTTTCGTAGAACTCATGTTTCAATAATTTAATAGTACAAAGTAAATAAAAAAACAATTAGTATGTTTAAAAAAGTTAAATATTTTCGTTTACTTTCCTAAATTTCTCTATTGCTTGTGTCAATTCGATGAAATCTTCCACTGATAAACGTTCAGGTCGAAGTGTTAGAAATGGATGTTCAAACGTTGGATCATTCACGACTGATTTAACAGAATTACGAATGGTTTTTCTTCGTTGGTTAAACGTTTGCTTAACTACCTGAATAAATAATTTTTCATCACATGGAAATGATTCACGGTTGTTTCGCGTGCAACGAATAACTCCCGATTTCACTTTTGGTGGTGGATTGAAAACATGTTCATCCACTGTAAAACAATATTCTATATCATAAAATGCCTGTAATAAAACGCTCATGATACCATACGTTTTAGAACCTGGCTTTTCCGCAACTCTTAATGCTACTTCTTTTTGAAACATTCCCATAATTTCTGGGATTTGGTTTCTATGATCTAAACATTTAAAAAGAATTTGCGAAGAAATATTGTATGGAAAATTACCAACAACTGCATAAGGCTCATTCCCAAAAATTGGAAACATGTCCATTTTCAAGAAATCTCCTTCGATAATTTTACCTTCTAACTTTGGATAATGTTCTTTTAGATAAGCAATTGAATCACGATCTAAATCAATCACATGCAAATCAGAATCTTCTCTTTGCAATAAATATTCTGTGATAGCACCCATTCCTGGACCAATTTCTAGAACACGGTTACAACCGTTATGACCTTTAAATTGTTGTGCGATTTTTAAACAAATATTTTTATCCGTCAAGAAATGTTGACCTAGATGTTTTTTTGCTCTAACGTGTTGGCTCATGCTTTTTTAAATTCTTCGATCACAGATAAAGTTGTGCGAAAAGCCGCAAATTTACCTCCGTAACGATTGGTGTGATCTGCTTGTAAAGCAGGTGCAAACTCTTCTTGATATTTGTCATAAAGTTCTTGAGATGGTGCTAAATACGTAATAGCGAACGTCATTCCACCTTCTTCTTCTCCATGAACTCTAGAAATTCTACTTTCAATAAAACAACCAGTTTCTAAAACATCTGGAATATGAGAAGTTCTCATCCAATTCAACCAATCTTCATGTACATTCGGATCGATGCTTACTGTTACGTTATATAATACCATTTTAATAATTTTTTAGAAGTGTTGGCTTCGACTCAACTCAGCCAACAAAACTTTCACAGTTTACTGAGCGGAGTCGAGGTAAACTATTTGTCTAATACTTTCGGGATTCTGAAATAATCTGAATCTTTTTTAGGAGCATTTTTAAGTGCCTCTGTTTGTGTTAATGAAACCACAGGTTCATCTTCACGAAGCACGTTTATTTCTTCACTCATAAAAATTAAAGGTTCAACATTATCTGTTGGAACTTCAGACAATTTATCCATGAATGAAATGATGTTATTCATATCTTCCTTGATAGCTACTTTTTTGTCTCCTTCAAATTTTAAACGAGCTAAATGAGCAATGTGATCAACGATTTCGTCTGTAATCTTCATCTTTAATTTTTAATTATTCTTCACAAAGATAAGAAGAAAGGTTCAAATCCTTATCTTTATCGCTATGACAAAAGAAACAAAAAATTGGATTTTACTAATTCTATTGGCTTGCGTTTGGGGAAGCTCATTTATTTTAATGAAGCGAGGAATGTTTACTTCAGATCATCAAGCCATTTTTAATGACGGTCAAGTCGGGGCTTTAAGAATTTTTATTGCAGGATTAGTCCTACTTCCATTTGCTGTAAATGCACTCAAAAGAATTCAAACATTTAAAGAATTTATATGTTTAGCAATCGTTGGTTTTTGTGGGAATTTCTTTCCAGCCTTTTTGTTTACTTATGCAGAAACAGGCATTTCTTCAGGTTTTGCAGGGATGTTAAATAGCTTCACTCCTATTTTCACGATGATTATTGGATTTATTGTTTTCAAAAATAAACTCTCGTTGATTCAATTCATAGGTTTAATAATTGGTTCAATTGGAATAATATTATTGGTTCAAAATGCTAGCGTTGATTCGGCAGTAAGTCAATTGAAAGGAGATTGGAGACATATAACAGCTATAGTATTAGCCACATTGTGTTATGCAATCAGTTTAAACACAATCAAATTTACATTACAAAAATTTCAACCAATCGAAATTACCTCTTTAGCTTTTGGAATTGTATTTATTCCTTCAATAATTGCAGGCATAAAAACACACACTATCACAACAGCTTTATCAAATCAATTTGCAATGGAAGGTCTAATCTATATTACTCTTTTAAGTGTTTTTGGGACTGCCATTGCTGTAATACTTTTCAATAAATTAATTTCTAATTCATCAACTTTATTTTCTAGCAGTGTTACTTATTTCATTCCAATGGTAGCCGTTTTAATAGGAATGACTGTTGGTGAAAAAATCACTTTTGGTCAAATTGGTGCAATGTTCGTAATCTTGTTTGGTGTATTTATTGCCAATTATTGGTTGAATTTAAAGACGAAATTATTTCCTAAAAACTAATTTTAATTAGCCGTTTTTAACCGTTAGAAACACTTACGTACTTTATTTCATTGAGATTTCATGATTTCAACGCATTAATTTAAAGGGATTTCAAAGAAAATATTAGCTTCAAAAGTCTTAAAATAAAACCCATTTCCTAACTTTGTACTATGGATACGTTACAAAAATTAAAAGAGGATATCGCAGAAACAATTCGCCATTACAATGCTAAAGGATGGTCGCCTGCTACATCAACCAATTATTCATTTAAAAATGATTTAACTGCTGATTGCATTTATGTTTCTCGCTCTGGAGTTGATAAATCTCAATTTCAGGCCTCTGATTTTATTACTGTAAACCATAAAGGCGAACCAATTGGAGCTTCTGTTGGGCAAAAACCTTCAGCTGAAACATTGATTCATTGTACACTTTATGAATTGTTTCCAGAAACACAAGTTATTTTGCATAGCCATTCCGTTTACCCTGTTGTTCTTTCTTCTAAACGTTCAAATTCTGTTGAATTTACTGGATATGAAGTACAAAAAGGATTTGATGGCGAAACAACACATGACTCTACTGTAAGCATTCCAATTTTTAATAATACGCAAGACATGATTGATTTCTCAAAAACACTTCGAAATGAAGCTGACAAAATCAAACAACATTCGTTTATCATGCGTAAACATGGAACTTATGCTTGGGGTAAGAATCTTTTTGAGGCAAAAAGACATTTGGAAACGTTAGAGTATTTATGTCAATGTGAAACAATGTATTAATTTTTAAGTTATATTTAAAAATAAACAAGTACAAATTTCATTGAAACAAAAAAATAGGAAAATAATAGAATCAACTTAACAATATAATAAAGACATAAAATGAAAATAGCACTGACAACGATTTTATTATTTTTAATAAATACTTACTTTTCTCAAACTATAAATTTCAAAATAAATACATCTGATATTGAAATTGTTAGTACACTGTTTGAATCTGAATCAATCAACAATGAGGAATGTAAATGGAAAATGAAAATTTCTGATAAATATGAATTTCAAGAATTTGAAAATGACTCTTTAACGACAAGCATTGATACTACATTTAACTTTAAAATATATGATGAAACATTCAAATATATTTTAACAAGTACAAAAATTAAAAACAAAGATTGTCATAGTTGTGCTCCAACTTTAGGATTCATTAAACTAAAATATATTAATCAATCAAATGAAATAATAGTAGAAGATTTCCAAAAAAATATTATTAAATACGGAAGTTGGGGAAATAAAGGTGAATTGAGTTTTTTAAAATTGAGCGAAAACGACTTCGCAATAAAAGTAAGTTCTAATTACTCTTCTATGGGAATTAACACTACTAATGAAACAATTATTTTAGATGGAAAAATATTATTATCATTTGTAAGCTCTGAAGATAATTTAGAATTTAGTGATATAAAATCAGAACAATACAAATACACAACTTCATTAACAGTTGATAAGAATTATAAAATAATTTTATCAAAAAAAGGCACTGAAAAAAATCAAAAAACGGGTAAAATAATAAAAATCGATTCTACTAAAAATTATTATTTAGAGGATGGAGTATTAAATCAAAAAAGTAATCTATAAATGAAATTTATTCTTTCTATCATATTCATCATCCCCTTTTTAAGTATTAGTCAAAATATCTTAAAAAAGAAATACTGCGGTAATTATTTAGGTTCTATTCCAGCCTATAAAATGGAAGATGGTAAAATGATTGTTGAAGTCGATTCAGTCTCTATTCAAATTGAATTTTTAAAGGATGGGACTGTGAATTATACGATTGGAAACACAAAAGATCACGGAACATATAATGTTGAATTTACAACTGATAGTTTCATTTTAATTTCAGCTAAATTAGAGAATCAAAAAGCGGATGAAAAGATGAAATTGTATCTAAAAGACAAACATTTAGAACGCGAAGGAATCTATCCCCAACCTGAAGGAAGATTGGTGAAATTGAAGGAATAGAATTGACTTCGACTGCGCTCAGTCTAAATTTTAGATTTTGGATTGATTTTCTATTCTCAAAACCAACAATTTATAAATTATCAAGAATTTTGATAGTATCATTTGATAGTATCAAAATAAAATAGAACCAATCTACTGTTACTTTTTTTATTTTCTGTATTTCATAATTAAAACGTATAATTATGAAATTAATATTCTTTTTCTCGATACTTAGTTTTTCCATTTTTGGCCAAAAACATACTGATGATGGTTTTAAATGGTATTCAATTAAAAAAATGCCTTTGGAAACATGGTGTCATGTTAAATCGTATTCTGAAAATCACTATTTCTATATGGACTTAACTGAAAATTGTAAAAAAGAACTTGAAAAAACACAAGTTGAATACAAAATTGATCCACTTGAAATTGGTGAGAAAAGGGATGCAGACGTTTCTTATGATGGAAAATATACTTTTTGGCGAAATGACTTTAACGATGACTTTGATGTTGAAGTTCGTTATTATGATTATGGTGAAATAGGTTTTATTAGTATTGTTTATATTGAGCTTTAATACTTTTATACAACTTATACTCAATCGTCTTTAATTTCACTTCTTTATATTCAGAAGGAATTTGAAAATCAGTACATTCAGACGGGCGAATCAATAAATAAGGATGTTTATTATGAAAATCATAATCTAAACTAACTGATTTATAACGTTGGTAATACGAATGTAATGCCCAATCTTCATTCATCGCAGGACAAATACTTATCGTACTATTTTTGGGAAGTTGTTTAAAAATAACGCGCATGTCTTTAACTTTTACTTCGTCTTTCCCAAATTTTGAAGTACTTAAAAAAGCGAATGCAATTCCAATTACTAAAAAACCTAAACTGACATTTCGAAAACGTTTACTTACTTTCTCTGTAAGTGTCAATCTATTAGTAAATGCTGTAAGTTGAGGCGAAACAAAATTTGCAACTGCAATAGCAAAAAATGGATAAGCTGTCAAAATATAAAAACCGCTTTGTTTCATACTCACCATAATAGGTAAAACAGCTGATAAACCTAATGCCAGAAAAGTAAATGAAGTCGCTCTTTGTTCTTTCGTTAATCTAAGTTCTACTCGTTTTTTGAAATAACTAAAATAGAAAATCAATGCGATTACAATTGGCAAAATCATTTCAGAGAACATCCGCTTTACAATGAAAAAACGCGATTCAACCGTCACAATTGTTTCTAAACTTTTTACAACTTGAATTTGAAAATAATTCAATAAACTCAATTTAGCTTCTGGCGAAATAAACCAAATGATTGCAAGTGGAACGATTGAAAAGATAAAAAACAAAAGCGTATGTTTCACCATTTTGATAAAACTATATTTTCGTTCAAATAACCAACTGAAAAAGAAATAACTCAAAGGAAAAAAGGCAACAAATCCTTTAGTTAAAAATCCAAATGACAACATTAAACCTGCTAAAATCAAATAATAATAAGGCTTCTTTGTTGTGCTTTTTAATGCAAAATAAACTGAAAAAGTAGTGAAAATCACCAATGTGTTTTCAAGCAAATTATTGTTACACGACCAAAAAATAACTGGAATAAACATCCAAAATAGAATTGGACTCCATCTTGTACTTTTTTGAAATCCCAATTGAATCCATAACTTCATAATTCCAAAAACTACCAACAAACAAGTTGTTAAAGAATAAAATTTCTCAACAAATCGACTTATACCAAAAAGTTTAAAATAAATACTTTCTAAGCCCATTGCTAAAGGAGGATGCTCATGGAATTCAGACATAAACGTATTGGTGAAATGTAAATTCCAAAATGTACCTTTTCCTTCTGCTAAATTTTTGGCAATCGTTGCATAAATCAATCCATCCACAAACATTGTGTCAGCAAATAACGCTTGACTTGTTATTATCAAAAAAAGTGCTATTAAGAAATAGAAAAATGGACGAATATTTTGCATTTGCTTATCTTGAAAATTCAGCATTTGTTTTCCAAACTTCGATGTACTGATTTGAATTATGATGATTCATTTTTCTTAAAATCACATCTAAAGTACTTGGTGGACAAATTTTCACTAATTCTAATTTCGGATAGATTGTTTTATATTCAGCTTTTCGTTTCGCTAATTGTTCCTCTCCAAAAAAGAAAATATAATCATAATTTGCTCCTTCTGCAACCAATGGAATTTGAGTTGGTTCTATTCTATCAGTAAATTCACAATCCCAACTATTTGCATAAAATTGAGGCATCATCGATGGTTTCGTTTCCGCTGATCCTTCCAACAAAATACGTTCTTCTTTAATGTTGTTTCCATATAAAGAATACATCGCTTCAACTCGTGACATTTTGGTATAAGTGAACGCCAAGAACAGCATTAATGGAGTATTTAAAATCCAGAAAATAATCAATGAGGTATTCCATGTTTTATTCAAAAATGACTTTTCTCTTAATTTTTCAAAGCCTATTACACCTAAAATGATGAAAAATGGCAACACAGAAAGCACAAACCGCTCTTGTCTATTTGGATAAAGCGTATGAAATAAAATAAAAGCAATTGTTGGAATAAACAAAAAAGCT
>CALPRR020000074.1 GCA_943326025.2 Candidatus Kuenenia stuttgartensis
AGAAATTGTAGAAATGTCGTTTAGTATAAATTGTAAGTTTCAGGATATTTATTTACTGGCATATTTACTAAAAGATTTTGGGCTTGAAAATATATATCCTTCAAGAAAAGAAGTAGTAGAAATTTCCGTAGGAACTTATTTACACCAATTTTCAAGTATAGGAAAATATGCTTTGGCGGAACCAATGAACATTGATAGCTTCTTAAGTATTGACCCAAAGTCAAACACTCAATTTGTTGTTGATTCATACTTTGAAAATCAATTTTCTAATTTAGAAAATTATGGAGACACAGAAAACGAATACGAAGAAGATAGAGATTCATATGAAGCCCAAACAGACAAGATTAATGATAATTTAGATAATGATCAACAAATCATAGAGTTTTGGCACTGATTTTAACTAAATCTATTATGAAACTAGCTGTATCAATTTTAAAAATAATAAGCCTTTAAAAAGGCAAAACATCTAATTCAATTTTTTCTTCTAAAATTGTTACAACTATTGTTAATCTAGCAAATTGATGAATTTCATCGTAAAAATTATAATAGAATTGATTTTGTTCAAAATCTACTTTTTCAACTTTTAAATATGATCTACCTGATGATATACTTTTTGAATAATTAACCATTCTTTTAAAAAATGAATAAAAGACAACCTTAGTTGGCATTGAAACAATTACATTATCTGACATCAGATATGGAATAAAACTTTCAGGCGAAAATGTTATACACGAATTTGCTAGTGCCTCTAAGATATTTTCTTTATTCATACTAATTTTTTAGATTCGAATTGCTTTTTAGTAAAATATTATGCGATTACTTTTAAATGCTTTAGACAGATATATTAGATGAATTTTTTATCTAATTCTATAAATATAATAAGATTATTTTTAATAATAATGTTCGTTTCATGAATAGAATAAATTACAATTGTATAAACTAATTTTCACTTGCAACCTTGCAAAAAATAAAAAAGAGAGAGTTATTTAATGACCTTTGAATTATTAAATAATTAAAAACAAAGGTTATGAAAAACAAAACAACACTTTACAGTTTTATAATTGATCGAAGTGGATCAATGACAGGAATGGAGCAAATGGCTGTTAATGGCTTTAATGAGCATTTAAAAACTATTAAGAATTTAAAACTTGAATTTCCACAACAAGATTTTTTATGTTCATTGACTACTTTTAATCACGATGTTAATGAAGTTGTATCTTCAAAACCAATCGATCAAATTGTTCCAATAGAATTAGGTCAATATACACCAGAAGGAACAACTGCTTTATTAGATGCAATAGGAAGGAGTATTCATGCAGTAAAAGAAAAGTATCAAATACAGTTTGAAAATGATGAAATCTCAGTTGTATATGTGATAATTACAGATGGGTATGAAAATGCATCTCGTTTTTTTTCGTATCATGATATTGCTCGAAAAATTTCAGAATTAGAAGAAACTAAAAAATGGACTTTCACTTTTTTAGGTGCCGATTTTGATGCTTTTCAAACTTCGAAAATGTTAAATATCAAAAAGGAGAATGTGATGAATTTTGAGAAATCTTCATATAATTTAATGTCAGATGAGATAAATCTAAACATGCGCTCATATTCAGAGGATAAAGAACATGGAATTATTAAATCAAGATTTTTTGAAAAAAGAAAAGATTTTTAATAACTTACACCTTTGAATATTCCTATGAAGATCCATTTAATAAGAACATCTGATTTTTCAGATTTCCATTTCGAAGATGTTTACAATTTATTATCAGCTTATCCTGGTGCAATTCAGTTTATTCAAGGTGGAGTTGTAGAATTGCCTTTACCTTCAGGAGAAAAGGTATTCCCATCTTCTGAAGAATTCGAAGTACAAGAAAAAGTTTCCATAGTTCAAGAAAGTATTTCTCAAAGAAGTTTTTTCATGGACAGAAAGCAAGAATATATAAAACCTGTGTTTCCTTATAAAAAAAGTTTTTTTGAATGGGATATTTTTTTTGATGTAATTAAGCAATATAGAACTGAAAATGAAATTGCTGAACATGATTTAATTTTCCTGTTATCAAATCAATATAACAAGAATAATTGGTTTGCTTTTATTGATGATTCTCTCAAAAATGTTTTCATACACACTGATGATTGGCCTTGGTTTTTTGGCTTGAATACAGATATTCGTTTTCCTATTTCATACGAGATAACTGCATGGATATTGAGATCTTTGTTGTTTCGTAATCAGAATGAAATTATTGATAGTTTTCATAATCCTTCTTTAGGCTGTGTTAATGATTTTTGTCTAAATAAAAAGGAAATAACACTTAAAATGAGAACTGCTGATGTTTGTGAAGAGTGTATGCAATTAATAGCTCATCGTGATCTACCACCTCATTATCTTAATCAGCTTTTCAGTATAATAGATGGTATACGTTCTAATTTGATGTTTAGAAAGCGGGTAGGGGTTGTATTTAAGGATAGTAGAATAAAACCCGATTTAGATTCAAAAAAAATATATTTTATTGATTTTGGAAATCTAGCTGTTCGATTAAATCCTAAGGAAATTTCATTGTATTTGCTATTTTTAAAATTTCCCGATGGATTAGCATTAAATTCCCTTTCAGATTATCAAAAAGAGTTATTTTATTATTACCATCAAGTAAGTGGAAGAGCAAGTTTATCAGAAATGCAAAACACAATTAGTTTGTTATCAAATTATCTCGAAGGTGAGTTGAATACGACTATCTCAAGAATTAAAAATAAGTTTAAGTTAGAATTAGGTGAGGAGATGGCTAAAAATTATTTCATTCAATTATTGCCAAACGGTGTTCATGGAATACCATTGAATAGGGAATTGTTAGTTGTTTAAAATATAGATGTTAAATATTACCTTTTTTAGATTGAATTAGTTATGAATAGTGGTTCAGAATTATTAGATTAATCTTATTAAAAAAGTTTAAATGAAAAGTAACCTTCAAGACAAAATTAAAGGTATAATATTCGGACAAGCAATCGGTGATGCATTGGGTTTGGCCACTGAATTTATGACATTAACCGAAGTGAAAGAGAATTACCCTAATGGTTTGGAGACTTATTCAGATATTATCCAAGATAATCACCGAAGTCGATGGGAAATCGGAGACTGGACGGATGATACAGATCAATTTCTTTGCATTATAGATAGTATTCTTGAAAAAAGAGCAATTGATGAAAAACATATAGCCCAAAAGATATTATCATGGTACCAAAACGGTGGGATGGGTGTAGGCACTGCGACTAATAATGTATTAAGAATACCTCAATATACCTCTAATCCTCACAAGGCAGCAGAAATGGTTTGGAATATGAGTAGAAAAAATAATGCTTCTAATGGGGCTATAATGAGAACTTCTATACTTGGTATTTGGGAATATAAATCATTTGAAAAAATAAAAATAAATACAGAAAATGTCTGTAAAATAACACATTATGATCCTAGATGCGTTGGTTCATGTGTGATTATAACCTATATAATTTATTGTATTTTAAATGATATTGAAATAATTCAAGATTCACTCATTGAAATTGCAAATGAATACGATAATAGAATTGAAGAATATATTTTATTGGGATATAAAAATGATTTGTCATTATTAGATTTAGGAAATGAAACGAATCTTGGTTATACATTAAAAACAATGTCAGCAGCAATTTGGGCATTTAATTACGCATTAGATTACAAATCAGGTATTCAACAAATAATCTTAGAGGGTGGAGATTCAGATACGAATGCTGCTGTAGCAGGAAGTGTTTTAGGAGCTAAATTTACTTACACGAAAATACCAAACTATTTAATAGATCAACTTCTTTATAAATCGCAACTTGATGAAAAAATTGAACAATTACTAACTTTATTAAAATAGACCTACAAGAAATGAAAAGTAAATTAACAATATTCCTAACTATATTATCAGTATCATGTATCTTTTTTTCATTCAGTCAAAATGAAGAAGGAATAGTTCTTCCGATTAAAGAAGCTATAAAAAGAGGTTTAATAGAACTAAAGATAACTGGTGCTTATGATTCCCAAATCTATGAAGAAATTGTCGATTTAGATGGTGTACATTTTGGAAAATGTATGGCTATTGTTTTAAAGAGTAAAACTGATTCAATGATTTCAGTAAGAATAGATTGTGGAATGGAGTTAATACCATTTGACTCTACATTTCAAACTATGATTGTTACCAAAACAGTTGAATTACCTTTGTATCCGAGCCAAATATATGCTACAAGATTTTATGCGATGTGTGGTCAAATTCACGACAATGCGCCTTATATCGAAACTACATATCTAGTAGGAGATTTTGCGGACAAAAACACAGTCAAACTTGCAAGATATTTAGAAAAGAATTTAATTCAGAATATGATAGGTCAACATGCTTTATGGGCATATAGGGATAAAGTAAATTTTCAAGAATTAAAAAAATATGGAGCTGATAGTTTAACAATAAACTTATCGAATGACATTTTAGAGAATCTTTCGCTAAAGAATAATTTAAATATCAAAAAAAAGAAATCAATAAAAACTCATGATACTTCAATCAAAGTGAGTAAAGTAATTGTTTATTTATTCTGTGGAGTATTAATATTACTTCTATTAATCATTATTCTTTTGTTGATTCGATCTCGTAAATAATTTTGAAGAATATATTTATTTAAAGATTAATTTTAACAACTCTTTAATTTAGTTTAAAAGTTAATGTAATCAATAGTTGTCAAAAAATGATATGATTATTAAATATTGATATATTATTTAATTATAATTATCTATTTTATTGGTGGATTGAGTTTGGCAAGGAAATTGAAAAATGTATGTTGTCAAAATTTACATTAACGATATGAGTCAACAAATAGATCAATCTAAATTGATAGGAAAATTACTCAATGTTCTAGAAAGGGAACATATAGAGGGTGGAGTTAAAATCGAGCATATTCGTAAAGCATTGTTAGAGTTTGATATTTCTAAAAACGAAGTATTAAAGTCAAATCGCCTAAGTGATCTTTTTGATGAACATTCAAAATCAACTTCTAATCAACTTCAATCTCAAGTTATAAAAACTGGTTTAGAAGAATATGATAGTCAATTTGGTGGTTTATGGCCTGGTGAATTTGTAGTGATTGGTGGACGACCTGCAATGGGCAAATCACAGTTGTTAGCTAATTTAGCAGTAAATATTGCAATAGAAAATGAGGTATTGTTTTATACACTAGATATGTCGAGTTTTATGTTGACTGCTCGAATTGTAGCAGCGTTGACTCAGTTGCCAATTAATTATTATTTGCATGGTGATAGAACAGAAGTGCAAAATAAAATGTTGGAGTTGGCAAAAAATGAGATTGATCGATTAAAATTGAGGATACTTGATCAACAATCTCAAAGTATGACTGCTTTTAAAGAATTATGTGCTCAACATGTTAAGGATTATGGAGTGAAGGTCATTTTTGTTGACTATTTACAATTATTGAGTTCAAATCGATATAGAAATAGTAGGGAGTTAGAAATTTCATACATAAGCCGTGAATTAAAAAATATAGCGAGAGACTTAAACGTCTGTGTTGTTGCAACAAGTCAGTTGAGTCGATCAGTAGAGCAACGTGGCGGAGATAAAAGACCAATTTTATCAGACTTAAGAGAGAGTGGTGCTATTGAACAAGATGCAGATAAAGTTATTTTTGTTTATCGACCTGCTTATTACGGTTTCCTTCAAGATGAGGATGGAAACAATGTTTCAAATCTTGTCGAACTAATTGTTTCTAAAAATAGAAGTGGTAGTTTAGGAAGTATCCGATTGAAGGTAGATGAAATGTTTACAACCTTTTCAAAGTATGAAGATACTCAAACATACTTCAATATAGAAGAAAGACGATTGTCTGACTTTAATGATGATAACGACATTAACGAAACTCCTTTTTAATAAAATTCAGAGAGCCGTTGTTTTAAACTTATGCGTCGAATTGGACGACCTGTGGTTGTGTTCCTGCAACCCATTTATTGAATGGAGGATAGAATAGCTTCGCAATACTCGCTTTTTCCACTCCGTTCCAAAAGCAAGCATTCCAAATAAAGATAAGAAACAACGGCTCTTTTTAATTAGACCTGAAATACAATGAATTCAAGAGAAAGAAGAAATTTTCGTTTGAAAAATAAAAATCATCATCTTTTATATAGCAAACAACTGTTGAATTTGAAAACAGCAACTGATTTGTGTAATCTTTTAAAAGTTGATTTTTCGTTATTGCAAGAATTGATTAATAATCCTAAATACACAAGTTATTCAATTCCTAAAAAACGAGGTGGCAGGCGTGAAATTCAAGCTCCAGACGAACATTTACGAATTGTTCTGAAATCTTTAAATCGATATTTACAGTTTGTTTATCTGAGTGTTAGGCCTATTAATGTTCATGGATTTGTATTACAATTAAATGATGAAATTTCAGATTCAAATATTGTTGAAAATGCTAAAATGCATGTTGGAAAAAAAACAGTTTTGACAATTGATTTAAAAGATTTTTTTCCATCAATTACTGCAAGAAGAATAAGAGATTTATTGCTTGCTAAGCCGTTTTATTTCAATGAGAATATTGCAAATGCAATTGGGTTATTGACAACTTATAATGGCCGACTCCCACAAGGAGCTCCAACTTCTCCTGTTTTGTCGAATTTTGTTTGTTTGGATTTTGATGCTGAGTTGCAGGCATGGTCTGTTAAAAACAATATAATCTATTCGCGATATGCAGATGATTTGACTTTTTCTGCAGATGAATTCATAATAGAACAAAAAATAGAAGAGATTAAATCATTGATAGTGGCTCATGGCTTTGTTGTAAATGAGGAAAAGTTGAGACAACGCTTGAAAAACAGAAAACAAACCGTTACAGGATTGACAGTGAATACGAAAGTGAATGTTGATCGAAGATATTTGAAAAAAGTGAGGGCTATGCTTCATGATCTTAAGCGAAATGGAGTAGAAGCAGCAGTGTCAAATCATTTTAAATTAAGCGAAAAGGCTAAGAAAGAGAGAGTAATTTCATTTTTCCAAAGGTTGGAAGGTAGCATCGGATTTATTGGTCAGGTGAGAGGTAAAGATGATTTAATATTTAAGAGAATGTTACAAGAATTTCATGAATTAAAAGTTGTTAATTCAAAATGTTTTGAAGATTAATTTAAAACATCAATTAAGTAGCTTATTGTATACCATATTTTTCCATCTTTGTTACAAGTGTATTGATAGCCCAACCTATTGCAATTGCCGTTTGTCGTTTGTTTCCGTTAAAATGTTTTAATACTCTTTCGATGTGTTCTTTTTCAATAAAATCCCAGTTCATAGGTTTATTTACAGATTCTTGTTTCAATCTTTTTGGAAGTACATCAACCGAAACTATTTCATCATTGAATACATACAGTCGTGAAATAATATTTTCTAATTCACGAATATTACCTGGATAAGAATAATTCAGTAAAGTATCCATCGCTTCTTTTTCGAGTTGTAGTTTTTTGTTCTTTTTTAATTGTCGCTTCTTTTGGGTTAAAAAAAACTCAATCATTGTTTTTATATCTGATTTACCTCGTTGAAGTAATGTTGGGATGTCTAATTCTACAACAGATAAACGATAATATAAATCCCATCGAAACAATTTTTCTTCGCAACGAGTCACAAGGTTTTGATTTGTAGCGGCGATTACACGAACATCAATTTTTTTAGCTTTTCCACCCAATGGCATAATCTCCTTTTCTTGTAAAACACGTAAGAGTGACTGCTGCATATATGTAGAAATATCTCCAATTTCATCAAGGAAAATAGTTCCTTCATTTGCTAGTTCAAAAAGACCTGGAGTATCTTTGTCTGCACCGGTAAAAGCTCCTTTTTTATAGCCAAATAAGCGCGATTCTAATAGTTGATCGTTAAATGCTGAACAGTTAACCGTAATATATGGTTTGTCTTTTCTGATTGAATTGTTATGTATATATTTTGCTAAATTTTCTTTACCAGTTCCACTTTCTCCTAAAATCAAAACAGTAACTTCATCTGTTTGAGCAACTTTTACAGCATTTTGATAAATGTGTTCAATAGCAGGAGTGATTTTGTAATCGTCATTTGGTCCAACACGCTTAATTTCTTCTTGGTGATAAACTGCGGTAACAGGAAGTGAAGAATTTGAAAGATTAATCTTAATTAACTCTGGTTTTTCTTTTGTTTTTGTATGTCTAGCTTCACGAGTTTGGTAAAGGGTTGTTTTTAAATTCATTCCCAAATGACACAAGTACCATACAACTTGCATTGCAGGTGTTCCAGGTGAAATAAAAAGAGCTATTTCATCATCTTTAAAGTTTGCAAGAAATGGTGTTATTTTAGATTGAATCTCTTGGTGATCAATTGGGTCATATATATCTAAATAAACTGCTTCAATTGTTCTCTCAGGATAATTTCGTCTCAAATGATTGATTAGTAATTCAGTTCTAGTGTCATCACTTTTTTTAGTAGATAAGATAAAGTGTCTATCACCTTTAAAAAAGAATTTATGAAATGTTAAGTTTGGTCCAGCCTCATTGACTTTTCCATTCTCGAAATCATTATTTTGAGCGACCCAAGAGATTAGTGTTTTCATAATCAAAATTTGATATAAATATACTAAAAATGATACATTATTAAAATAAAATTCTACAATATCTAGTGTTTTTGAGATGGCACAACATTTGTCATTAGAAAGGAAATAAATACAACAAAAATGAATTCAATCAGCATCATCAAATCTTCATTAATTGAACAACGTCAAAATTCTAACCTTACAAATTATTTTTTACACGCTTTTAATGGTTGTAATGTAGATGCAATAAAAGATATGTTGCATGAGGATGGTGTTTTTTTAGGTAAATATTCCAAAGAAAAATGGCCGCTGTATTTTATAATATCTTTTTTGGTAAAGATCACTTAGATTATATTTTTCATCATTCTCGAATCAATAAGGGGATTGCTATAGATAAAATACCAGGAGCCGAAGTTATTGAAATTAGGATGAGTAATAATGAACGATCAACTAGTAAACTTGGGGAGCCAGCAGATCCTAAAATTGAGGAAAGAGTTTATCGATTTTGTTTTCGTTTTCAAGATGAAAAAATTATTGAAATTGAGATTCCTAAACATTTTATAGTAAAAACAGAACATTTAGCGGAATTAAATTAAATTTTAAAATAAAAATTATGCAATTAATTGGTAGACTTATTCAATTACTCCCTTTACAAAAAGGTCAAGGTAAAAATGGTGAATTGAAAAAACAAGATATTATTATTGAATCCGATAGTCAATATCCTAAAAAAGTATGTTTTTCAATTTGGGGAGAACGAATTAACGAGCAACAATTAGTAATTGGAAACACTTTAATTGTTGATTTCGATGCTGAAAGTAGAGAGTTTGGAGGTCGATGGTATACAGAATTGAAGGCTTGGAAAATTACTTCAAATACAACTTCTAGCTCTGCTGAAGCTACCGCACCTCAAAATAACTTAGCAAATATTTCTCCATTGAGTTTAGAGGAAGATGATTCGGATGTTTTGCCGTTTTAAACTAATGAATTATATTTTTCTGTTTTATTCTAGATTGATTATGCTAATAGATTAGATATTTTATATTGAATCTATTAGCATTATTCTTATTCCTTATAGGTAAACTCGATAAAGTCACTTTTAGGGTTATTATCTAATCCATAACCTTCTGTTTCAATCGCGTGAAAGTATTGTTGATCACTTGTTTTAACTCTTTTATAAGAAACTTGTTTACCATCGATAAAAACTCGTAACTCATAATGGTAATCTATTTTAGCTAATAACATAAATAAGACACGACTATTGTCTTTTAATTCCCAGTATTCGTATTCCCATAAACCATCCTTAGTTTGCTCATAATCAATATTCGGTAAAATGATTGTTCCGTTTTTGTCACGACTATAATTATACTCACCAATATAACAAGGAGATGCAGTGACTTCTAAATAATTAGAATTATACCAATCTGGAAGTTCTAAAAATTTGATCTGATATTTAATTTTATGTAAATTATCTTTTTTACAAGAAATCAATGATATCGTCAGTATTATTAAAATAAATGTTTGTTTCATCTCAAAAGAAAATTTAGTTTTTTATAGTTTAATCATCCAAATAGTCACTGTGTTATTTACATTAAATAAATCATGAAACTGTGCATTGTTAATTTGGCCGTCGGTTAAATATGACCCTATTATTTGTCCTGCATAATCTCCACCAATAGTTGAGAAAGAATAAAGTGACAGAGATTTATTGTTGTTTCCTGTTACATTACTAATAGTATAATTTTTAGGTGAACCATTATTGATTGTGTATGTATTATCAGTAATAAAATCTAAAGTGTCATTAGGATATACATTCCCGGATAAGCCATTATTATATCTTACTACGACCCATTTTGTACCTGTTATTGTTGAGTTGGTGTTACCATTATATGACCATACGCCATCGTAAACCCAACCATATGGTATATCCGGTTGACAATTAGTGCATGATGTTCCTGATTTTGAAAAGCCAAGTTCACTCCAATATTTGAAGTTGTTTATACCGTCGCTACCATATGCTTCATGCGTAATAACCGTCATATAGTTTTCAGATATATGAGTTGGGGTTATTGGTCTAGCTGTTCCTCCTGGAAGGCCAATTACATTATAGGTTGTATTGAAAAATGTATATTGCCACGTATCACTTCCATTTAAGGTAAAGTATTGATTTGAAAAGAACCAAGATGTATAATTTACTTTTAATGAATCAATTTTTAGCCCAGTTGATCCAAAAACATGCATTTGAGCTTCTGTGATGGTATTATTAAAGTAATCGTATACTTTTTTTTCACCATTATCTAAATTCAGGGTGTATAAACGACCTTCT
>CALPRR020000075.1 GCA_943326025.2 Candidatus Kuenenia stuttgartensis
AATGTTAATTTAGTAGTGAATCTAATAGTTAGAAAATATGAAGATTAATTTAATCATTCTTTTTGCTGTTTTTGCTTTGAGTTCATTTGGTCAAGCAGTATTGGAGCCAAAGCACACAATCAACGTTGAGGTAGGTTTGCCAGTTACTATGGCGAATAAAACATATAAATGGATGATGCAAGGCGTTGTAAATACGAGTATATAT
Source organism: Candidatus Kuenenia stuttgartensis (assembly GCA_943326025.2). Taxonomy (GTDB): domain Bacteria; phylum Bacteroidota; class Bacteroidia; order Flavobacteriales_D; family Crocinitomicaceae; genus CAIUKX01. Next base: position 206 of record CALPRR020000075.1, read on the forward strand.
TATCAACATAGATTTCCATCAAGTTTCGCAATTGGAGCTGGAGGTAATTTTAGTTTAGCAACGATTAACATTTACAAGGTAAAGCCAAGTATCAAAGGGCAGATTTATAACGTTGGAGGTTTTGTGAAGATTGCGCATGAAAAATTTTATTCAGAAACATTTGGAACTGACTTTGCTTTAAAAATTGGATATCAGCAAACAACATTTAAAGACAGTTTGTTAGGGAAATATTATTCTTCAGAGTCATATTCAATCAATTCAATTAATATGACGCCAATGATAACTTTTAAGTTAATGGCAGATGAAGCAAATTCATATGGATTTACGATTGGGTATACGTTCAATGATTTCAATTTTTATCCAGCAAGATTAGGGTTTACACCTCAAGGATTCACAAGTGAAGATTTCCAAGGAAGTACACAATTCATGACTGTTGGTTTCAGTTATACGCATTATGTAGGTCGAAAAACAGAATAATTAACATAATAAAAATCAAATGTTTGTTCAAACCAATTCTGTTCGAGCAGTTAAAGAATACATAAAAAACCGCTTGATTGAGCATTTTTCTGAATCGGAAATACGTTCAATTACCAATACAGCGATTTGTGAAAGATTAAAAATCGATTATTCTGATTTAATCTCAGCCAATGATCAATTGCTTTCAGAATCTGATCTCTTGTATTTCAGAGGGATCGTAAAACGATTATTAGTGAATGAACCGTTTCAATACATAATTGGTCATTCAGAATTTTACGGACTGAATATCAAATCCGATAAAAGAGCTTTAATTCCCCGACCAGAAACCGAAGAGTTGGTAGAATGGATGAAAGAGACTTTTACCAATCAACAAAATTTGAAGTTGGTAGATATTTGTACAGGAACAGGTTGTATCGCATTGGCATTAAAATCCATCTTTAACAATTCTGATGTAATTGGTTCAGATTTTTCAAAAGAAGCAATTGAATTAGCAAAAGAAAATACCTTAGCATTAAACTTAGCTGTAGATTTTTTAGAATTCGATGCTTTAACCAATTCAGCTTATCCTTTCAAAGAAAATGAATTCGACGCGATTGTATCGAATCCGCCCTATATTCCGGAAGTTGATAAATTAGAAATGAGTCAAAATGTATTGGAGTTTGAGCCACATATGGCATTGTTTGTAGAGAATGATTCACCCATTATTTTCTATCAAAAGATTGCTGAAAATGCGCTGACTTATTTGAAGCCAAATGGATATTTATTTTTTGAAATTCACGAACGTTTCGCAAAAGAAGTATTGGACTATTTGATTCAAAAAGGTTTTGTAAATTGTGAAGTCAAAAAAGATTTACAAGGCAAAGACCGAATGGTGAAAGCACAGAAAAAAGATTGATATATGAATTTTGATAGTTTAGTTACTCAAATTAATGAAACCCATATTTTATTACATAGAAATTCTGTAAAAGCAATAAATATCAGCCTAACGTTAAGAAATTGGTTAATTGGTTGCTACATCTTAGAATTTGAACAACAAGGGGAAGATAGAGCAAAATACGGAACAAAAATTATTAGTGAATTAGCTTCAAGAATTGAAGTAAAAGGTTTAGGAGAAACAAACTTAAAGTTGTGTCGTCAATTTTATTTAGTATATCCAACGGTCTTCAAAAATGCTTCTCAAGAACTAAAAAATAGTTTACCTTTTCAAATTCGTCAGTCGCTGACTGACGAATTCCATTCATTTAGTTTTCAGTCAATTGAAATTGGTCAGTCGCCGACTGACGAATTCGCGACCAACCCAAATCAAAACGATTTTTCTCCATCAAAAGACGAGAATAATGCCTATTTGAACAAGTTGTTTTTAGCGACATCATTCACCCATTTTGTGGAATTAATCAAAATTGATGATGCAACGAAAAGAAAATTCTATGAACTATTAATTTTAAAAACAACACCATCTGTTTCAGAATTGAAACGACAAATAAACACCCTTACTTTTGAACGATTAGGTTTGTCTGAAAATTACGAATTAGCATACGAACAAATTCAGCAAAAAATCACTCCGCAGGAAGGTCAAGACATTATAAAGTCACATTACTTTTTAGAGTTTTTAAATTTAAAACATCCACAATTAGTGGAAGAAAGTGATTTAGAACAAGCGTTAATTCAACATTTACAACAATTTATTTTAGAATTGGGGAACGGCTTTTGTTTTGAAGCACGTCAAAAAAGAATATTGATCGGTGAGGAATATTATTTCATAGACTTAGTTTTTTACCACCGAATATTGAAATGTCATGTGATTGTAGAATTGAAAACAGACAATGTGAAATATGAACACATCGGACAATTAAAAACATACATCAATTATTTCAAGAAAAACATCGTTGAACCAACAGACAATCCACCAATTGGAATTCTATTAGTGACGAATCAAAATAAAGCGTTAGTAGAATATGCAGTTGCGGATAGCGATAACGAAATTTTCGTAAGTAAATATTTATTGCAATTACCAGACAAACAAAAAATTGTTGATTTTATTGAAAACGAAATTAAAAATTTATAAAATTAAGTTTCAGATAGTGATAGAAATTATCTTTTAATTAAATGGAAAAAGCACAAGCAAAACAAGAAATAGAACGTTTGTCGAATGAAATTAATCGACACAATGATTTATATTATTTAGAAAACAAATCTGAAATTTCGGATTATGATTTTGATATGTTGTTGGAAAAATTAATTTCCTTGGAACAACAATTTCCTGAATTTGCATTTGATTATAGTCCAACGAAAAGAGTAGGAGGAGACATCACCAAAAAAATGGAATCGGTAGTGCATCGTTTTCCAATGTTATCCTTGTCGAATACCTATTCAGAAGAAGAAATCATCGATTGGGAAAACCGATTGAAAAAGCTTTCTGATGGAAAATTAGAATACGTTTGTGAGTTAAAATACGATGGAGTAGCGATTGGAATTCAATACGAAAACGGAACCTTAAAACAAGCAATTACAAGAGGTGATGGAACGCAAGGAGAAAATGTAACGACAAATGTTCGAACAATTAAAACCATTCCGTTAAAATTAAAAGGAGATTTTCCAGCTGATTTTGAAATCCGTGGAGAGATCTTTTTTCCTTTGAAAAATTTCCAAAAATTAAACGAACAACGATTAGATATCGGAGAAGCAGAATTTGCCAATCCAAGAAATACCGCTTCGGGAACACTGAAAATTCAAGATTCGAAAGTGGTAGCTGAACGAGGTTTAGATTGTTATTTATACGGCGTTTACGGATACGATTTAGAATTGGACGGACATTACGAAAGTGTTTTAAAAGCCAAAGACTGGGGATTCAAAGTGCCCGATCATCAGAAGAATTTCATCAAAAAAACAGATTCAATTGATGGAATCATGGAGTTTATTCATTATTGGGATAAACACCGTTCGGAATTGCCTTTTGAAATAGATGGAATTGTCGTCAAAGTCAATAACTACGAACAGCAACAAGAATTAGGTTTTACAGCAAAATCTCCTCGTTGGGCGATCGCCTATAAATTCAAAGCTGAACGTGTTGAAACAATTTTAGAATCTGTTCAATACCAAGTTGGAAGAACTGGAGCGGTAACACCCGTTGCGAATTTAAAAGCAGTGCAACTAGGAGGAACAACGGTTAAACGTGCGTCATTGCACAATTCAGATCAAATTGAGAAATTGGATTTGCATTTGTTAGACAGTGTATATGTTGAAAAAGGCGGAGAGATTATTCCGAAAATCGTTGGTGTAAACTTAGATAAACGAACATCTCAGAACGAAAAAATTCAATTCATAGAAAACTGTCCAGAATGTGGTTCTGAATTGGTTCGACGTGAAGGAGAAGTACAACATTATTGCCACAATGAGAATTTATGTCCACCACAAATAAAAGGAAGAATCGAACATTTTATCGGTCGTAAAGCCATGAATATTGATGGTTTAGGAGCAGAAACGGTTGATGTTTTAGTAGAGAAAGAATTGATTCATTCTTATGCTGATTTATACGATTTGACGTTTGATCAGATTGTAAATTTAGATCGAATGGGCGACAAGTCTGCTGATAACTTATTGAAAGGTTTAGAGTTATCAAAACAAGTTCCATTTGAAAGAGTCTTGTTTTCATTAGGGATTCGATTTGTAGGCGAAACAGTAGCGAAAAAATTAGCCAAAGGATTTAAATCAATAGATGCAATCCAAAATGCGAAATTCGATGAGTTGATTAACGTTGATGAAATCGGAGAGAAAATTGCGATTTCTGTTCAGAATTTCTTTTTAGAAGAACGAAATGTAGAAGTAATCAATCGTTTAAAAGCAGTTGGCTTACAATTTCAAATCGAAGAAAAAGTAGGAGTGACAGAGAAGTTGAAAGGAATGAACTTTGTTGTTTCTGGTGTTTTTACTTCGTTCTCAAGAGATGAAATTAAAGAAGTAATCGAATTAAATGGAGGGAAAAATGTTTCGTCAATTTCTTCAAAAACAAATTATGTGGTTGCCGGTGAAAACATGGGGCCAGCTAAATTGAAGAAGGCATCAGATTTAGGGATCATTATTTTATCAGAAGATGAATTCATTCAACTTTTAAATGGTTAACATGGTAGCGAAAACAAATTTATGGGAAAAGTCAAAAAGCATTGTTGTATTTTATATTTATACAACTGCAGACGAATTTGTAAAGTTTAAAAATTCCATTGAACAAAACATTTTGAATGGTCATTTCAGAGAAGTTAAAGTAATTGTTTTGACATTGGATAAAAATACTAGTGTTGAAAAATATTCCTTATATAATTATTTTTCACCAAGTGATTTATCAATTTCGGGAAATATTAAAAGGAAAAATAAGGTTGTGGGAGAAGAGGACCTAGAAGCTTTACGACTAAAGCATTTTGACTTATTTATTTGCTTTGGAACACCAACAAAAAAAGTAGCAAAATGGATAAACGGATTTAGTGTTCCTAATAGAATTGGAGTGAATTGCGAAAATCAAGACTTTTTCCTGTTAAATTTAAAAAGCACATTAAATTCTATTGCGGAAATGATTAGTTTTGCAATATCAACATTGAGTAAAATAGCTTAAGATGAAAAATATTTTCAAAGGATCAGGAGTTGCATTAGTTACTCCATTCAATAATGACGGTTCAATTGATTTTGATGCCTTGCGTAGCTTGGTTCGTCTTCAAATTGAAGGTGGAACAGACTTTTTAGTAGTACAAGGGACAACGGGTGAATCTCCAGTTTTAACTTCAGGAGAAAAGGAAGAAGTTTTGAAAACGGTGATCGAAGAAAATGCTGGAAAGCTTAAGATTGTTTATGGTGTTGGAGGAAATAACACAACAGACGTTGGAGAAAAATTGAAAAAAGTTCCAGCAGGTGTTGATGGAATTTTATCAGTATCACCTTATTACAATAAACCGACTCAAAAAGGAATCATTGAGCATTACAAACACATTGCCGCTTGTACAGAGTTGCCAATTATTTTGTACAATGTTCCAGGAAGAACAGGTTCAAATGTTTTAGCTGAAACGACATTGGAAATTGCTAGAACAGTAAAAAACATTGTAGCTGTAAAAGAAGCATCAGGAAGCATGGAGCAAATCATGGAAATTATCCGTTTGCGTCCAGAAGGTTTTGGGGTTTTATCAGGAGATGATGCGATTACAATGCCATTAATAGCAGCAGGAGCAGATGGTGTAATTTCAGTTGTTGCAAACGCATTTCCAGAGAAATTCTCAGAAATGGTGAATGCTTCAATCGAAGAAAACTTACCAAAAGCAAGAAAAGCACATTACGATTTATTAGCCGTAACAAAAATGTTTTTCGAAGAAGGAAATCCAGCAGGAGTAAAAGTAGCATTGGCAAAAAGAGGAATCATGAAACCAAACTTAAGATTACCATTAGTTCAAGTTTCAGAAGTCCTTAAAACAAGAATCGAAAAAGAAACAGAATCATTGGTTCTTGAATCAGTGAAATAAAATCAAAACTACAAAAAAGCTATCCAAACGGGTAGCTTTTTTCTAAACCATTATAGTTCTCTCTCCTACCACTTATATGACCTTATATGCCTTAAATGGTTCAAAATAAAAAACAAGCATATCAAATAAAACAAAATGAACAAATACCAAGATATTGTCAACGAAATAAAAGCAGCCGAATACATTGTAATCACATCACACCGTTCACCAGATGGCGATTCGATTGGAAGTTCAATGGGTTTGTATCATTTTATTAAAAAATTAGGAAAACAAGTAGTCGTTTGTCATCCAGATCCAGCGCCAGAATACATTCGTTGGGTAGAAGAGATCGATTCGATCCAAACAATGATAGAACATTCTTTGGAAGTAGCGGAACATTTCCAAAAAGCAGATTTAATCTTTTCATTAGATTACAACGCAACAGATCGAGTAGGACCAGAAATGCAAGCCTTATTAGAAGCTGCGACTTGTAAAAAAATAATGATAGATCATCATTTACATCCTCAAGATTATTGTTTTATAATTGTTTCAGAAACAAGTGTCTGTTCAACATCTCAATTGATTTGTGAATTAATCATTCAATCAGGAAACGAAGAATTATTAGATCAACAAATCGGAACACCATTGTATTTAGGAATCGTAACAGATTCAGGTTCATTCCGTTTTCCAAGCGTTCAATCAAGAACACATGAATTAGCCGCTAAATTAATCAATGCAGGAGTCGTACATAATTTGGTACATGAACAAACCTTTGATAACAATAGTTTAGAGCGTTTACGTTTACAAGGTTATGCCTTAAGCCAAAAATTAGAAATCGATTTTGATTACAACTTCGCTATTATTTCATTAACGGCAGCAGAATTAGAACAATTTCCACATCAAAAAGGAGATACAGAAGGTTTTGTAAATATTGCGCTTTCGATCAAAGGAATGAAAGTAGCCGTATTTTTAGCAGAGAAGGATGGAATTGTAAAAATCTCGTTCCGCTCAAAAGGAAGTGACAATCCAGTTAATAAATTAGCTTCAGATCATTTCGAAGGAGGAGGACATGCCAACGCAGCAGGAGGAAAAAGCGACCTTTCCGTTCAAGAAACAATCGATAAGATTAAATCTTTGATTCCTGTTTATTTCAAAAAGTAACGAAATTCTTTTGAATTTCAAATTCTAAAAACATAACCAAAAGTGAATATAATCACTAAAAGTTATAACTATAAGTGAATATAATCACCGAAAGTTATAACTATAAGTGAAAATATACTATATTTGTAGAAAATAGAAGTATGTATTCACGATTATTAAAAGATAGAATCGCAGCGAAATTCGGAAGAGGAAAAGCGATTATGTTGATTGGTCCACGACAAGTTGGTAAAACAACGTTGATCAAAGAAATAATTGATGACCAAGAATTTTTGTTTTTAGATGGAGATGATCCGGAAGTTCGAAAATTGATGACACTTCCAAATACAGAAAAGTTACGTTCAATAATCGGAACAGCAAAAGTTGTATTCATTGATGAAGCCCAACGTATAGAAGGAATAGGATTGACATCTAAAATCATTACCGATCAATTCAAAGATGTTCAATTAATAATTAGCGGATCTTCATCGTTTGATTTGAATAATCAATTAAACGAGCCATTAACAGGAAGGAAATGGGAATACAATATGTTGCCAATCAGTTGGGAAGAATATCAAAATAAACACGGTTATTTAGTAGCGGAACAACAATTGGAAAACAGAATGCTTTATGGTTTTTATCCAGATGTATTAAATCACCCAGGGGAAGAAAGAGAGATTTTGAATACTTTAGTAAGTAGTTATTTATACCGAGATATTTTAGCATTTTCAGGTATTCGTAGACCAGAAACATTAGAAAAATTACTACAAGCCATTGCTTTGCAAGTTGGTTCTGAAGTTAATTACAATGAATTGGCCTTGATGGTTGGTGTAGATAAAAATACGATCAGTAAGTATATTGATATTTTACAACAAGGATTTGTAATATTTAAGTTAGGAAGTTTTAGTCGAAACATTCGAAACGAGATTAAATCAAATAAGAAAATCTATTTTTACGACAATGGAGTTCGCAATATGATATTAGGAGATTTTTCGCCTATAGATATGCGTATGGACAAAGGAGCATTGTGGGAGAATTTTCTGATAGCAGAGCGGGTAAAGCAAAATCTTTACAAAGAAACGTATGCTAAAACCTATTTTTGGAGATCAAAGCAGCAACAAGAAGTAGATTTCGTAGAAGAAAAGAATGGAAAAATCGACGGATTTGAATTCAAATGGAAAAGCAAACCCTCAACAAAATTGCCTAAAACATTTGTAGAAGGTTACAACGCCTCCCAAACAATCATCGACAGAGAAAACTTCAGAGATTTTGTCTATATCAATAGCTAAAAATCAAAAAATCCGTAAGATTATTCTTACGGATTTAAAATATGTAAATAAGTCCTGTAATCTTGAGTCTTAAAGTCTTGAATCCAAAATCTTTAGACTGATCGAAGTCAAAATTCAAAATCCAAAATTCAAAATCCAACATTATCCTCAGCAAACCATTCCGCATACGAAGTCGGCGTTTCTTCCAATTTCAAATTATGAATCGTAATATCAGAAGGAAGGTGACGAGAAATTTTCTCCACCATATCTAGCAAAAGATTTTCGCAAGAAGGTTGATAGTTCGAATAGATGACACGTTCAAATTGTTCCGTTAAACCAACAATTTTCGCATGAGGCGTATCCGCCTTAAGGACCAATGTATGATCAAAAACATCCACCACTTGTTCCTTGACAATTTTCTTAAAATCCGTAAAATCGATCACCATCCCATGCTTTGGATTCGTTTCATCAGCAATTTGTTCACCAATTAACGTAACACTCAAACGATACGTATGCCCGTGAATGTTCTTACAAGGCCCATCATACCCAAACAAAGCATGCGCCATATCAAAAGTAAACACTTTCGTAACTCTAATTTTATTAGTTTTCATAATTAAAATTTTATTTCCCCCTTTGGAGGGGGATTTAGGGGGAGGATAGAGTAACCTTTATTTATTTTTGAACTGAAAAATTATATTTTATTCCCCCTGCACCCCCTCCAAAGGGGGAAGCGATACTATAACAGTTCAATTAAATAATTCTAATAAGATCTAAAATTCCATGTAAATTGTCCAGCATAATAATCAAGAACTATCTCAAATAATAATCTCCAGCTCTTAACTTTCAACTTCTAACTTTTCAAAATTTCTTATATGCCTTATAACTTGTCCCGCATTTTACATCGGGATGGTTCAAAAGAAAAATCCAGCTTTCAACTCCTAACTTTTCAAAAAAACTTATATGACCTTATATGCCTTATATGGTTCAAAAAAATTCAAGCCCTCCCCAGTTCCTTCAATCGTTTCACATGAGACATAAAAGCAGCCCCAAACGTCGGTTTCAAATTATATGGTAAATTAAATTCCTTCGCCGTTTTCTCAACGATGTAAGAAAGATTCTTATAGTGAACATGACAAATTTGAGGGAACAAATGATGTTCCACTTGAAAATTCAAACCACCCACAAACCAGTTTAAGAAATGATTATTTCTTGCAAAATCAGAAGTAGTTAACAATTGGTGAACCGCAAACTCATTATCAATATTTCCATCTTCAGAAGGCATAGGTTGATCAGCACCTTCAACGACATGCGCTAATTGGAAAATTACAGCTAAGATAAATCCAGCCACCCAATGCATGACAAAGAAACCGATTAATACTTGCCACCAATTATAATCTGTGAAATAAAGAGGAAGACCAATGATTAACGTCAAATACAAAACTTTACGAAACACCATTTTGATATATTCCCAAGTTGGTTTTCCATTTTGACCTTTCGTTAAACCATGTTTATTGTACTTCGCCAATTGAGGGAAATCATTATACGTTTTAGAAAGCGTCATCAAGCCATAGAAGAAAAAAGCATGAATGTATTGATGTTTATGGAACCATTTTAATTCTGATTTTTCAGCCAAACGAATCGGACCTTTAGAATCGATGTCTTCATCATATTCATTGATGTTGGTATACGTGTGGTGAAGAACATTGTGTTGAATTTTCCAGTTAAGAACATTGCTACCTAACAAGTAAAGTGAACCACCTAATAAATTATTGACCCATTTTTTCTTGGAATACGACCCATGAACAGCATCATGCATCACACCCATTCCTGTTCCAGCGATTCCGATTCCCATTATGATTGAACAAATCAAACCGATCCAAGAAGAAGGATTGAAAATCAATAAGAATGCGAATGGGACTAGATACAACGAAACCATAACGATTGTTTTAATAATCATGGCTGAATTTGCATTTTGAGAAATATTATTTTCTTTGAAATAATTATTGACGTTTTTTCTTAACGCCGAAGAAAAAGTCTCTTGACTTTTATCTTCATTAGCGAATCTGATTGCTTTCATCTTATTTGTAGTTTCCTTATATAAAAGGAATTAAAAGGATTTTAATACTTAAAATTAAATCCCTAAGTATATTTACTAAAATAGAGGAAAGACATTTGATAGTCTTCCCTCTAAAAATTTTAAACCATAAAAGGTGGGAATTATAAAGTACCTCTTCTTTCTTGCTCTGCTTCAATAGATTCGAATAAAGCTTGGAAGTTTCCTTTTCCAAAAGATTGCGCACCTTTTCTTTGAATAATTTCGAAGAATAAAGTCGGTCTATCTTCAACTGGTTTTGTGAAAATTTGCA
>CALPRR020000076.1 GCA_943326025.2 Candidatus Kuenenia stuttgartensis
ATTTTCAGTAATAAAATGACAATTATAAAAGCAAATCCAAGGGAAGCAAAATACAAAAAACGATCAGCCATAGCTACTCCAATAGTAAAAATAAAATTGCTAAATAATGACATCGTAATAATGAAAATTAATATTCCAAATGCAATTAAATCTTTCTTTAAAATTTTAATAAAACAAAATATAGATGCGAAAATCAAAAACAACAACGTTAAAATAACTTTAATGTCTGAAAAATTCACAATTTTAATTTGACCATATGAACGATCGTATAAAAGATTTTTGGGATAGAAGAGTAATAAAATATAATCTCCCATTATTTTAATTTCAGTCGCAATACGATCTGTAATATTATTAGTTGACAATAATAAATTTTCTAATGGAGTTATTATATAAGTTGAATCATTTTCTGATAAAACAATATGTCGAATAATCAAGAAAACTATTACTGGAATTAAAAGAAAAACAAATGGTAAAATATTTTTTTTTAATGACTGACTAATAAATAGATAGGAAGTAATAGGTAATAAAACAATCATTGTAATAGCCGTTTCTTTTGCAAGTAAAGCGCCAAAAAAAAGAAAACTTACAACTATCAAATGATAAATTTTATTTTTTTCAAAATATTTTATCAAATAGTAAAGTCTGGCTATAGTAAGTAAATAACCTTATAATTCATCCCTACTTTTAATATTTGCAACCACCTCTGAATGAACAGGATGTGAAATAAATAAAAGTGAAATCAGAAATGGTACAACAAGATTATAATCTTTCAATAATTTAGAAAGAGTAATAAATAACAACCAGCCAGTAAAAACGTAAAAGATTACGTTTATCCAATGGCTTAAGTGCGGATTATTTGGCGAAAGTTGCCACTCTACAGCGAACATTGCTACCGATAGTGGTCTATATATTCCATCATCTATTAAATAATATCCAACTCTATAATGATTTTGAAATATTGTTGATATTCCTTTTAAACCTTTAGTAGTTATAGTATTTTCAGAAATTAAAGAAAAGTCATCTAATACATAATCATGATGAACCGTATTATAGTATAAAATAAAAGCTAATAAACTAACGATTATACCTAATGTCCATTTTGTTTTGGTATAAAACAATTTCTCTGAATTATCAGAAAGTTTGAATTTCATATATTAGTCGGTATATTTATTTTAAACGGTAATAAAAACCTACATTTAAACCAAACGAATATAAATATTGATTTATAGGAGCTTTCATTGATGGCATTATCGACTGACGGTAAATCATTTCAGACTTAAAATACCAAGATTTTGATAAATCATTTTGAATTCCTAAATTCAGTATTGTTGCAAAATTAATTTTAGAAAAATCTGAATTTCCTTTAACCACATTTGTAAAAGAAGAATTTTCTTTTTGAAATAATATTTTAGAAGAAAGAAAGATATTAGATGAGATACCTGCAGAAATAAAAAATTTAGTTTTTTTAGAAATAATATTATAATTAAATTTAAGTGGAATGTCAAGGTAATAAATATGATCTATTGATTTATCAATATTTGGAATGACTTTACTTTTTAATTTATATCCTTTATCTGAATATAAAAGACCTGAAGAAATTGAAAATCTATTATTTAATGTGAAATCAAAATTCAGACCAGTAGTGTATCCAATTTTTGAAATCTCCAATGAATCCATCTCATCTTTTAACAATCTATTTGATGGATTTGTAGAAGTAGATCTATAACAATAATCTGCTGAATATGCTCCTCCAATTGAAAATGAATTGAATTTTAACGAATCATTTTGTTGCGCATAATTTATAAATGGCAATAGATGAATAATTAATAAAACTAGCTTTTTCATATTGAATTTTTTATACTTAATCTTTAATACATCGAATACTAAATCCATAATTTTTATGTGTAAATTGTCTATAAACACCTTTGTTTTGACTATCTAAATATCTATACCAAGCTTGGTTATTATATTCGGAAGAAGTCCAGAAAAAAGCTGTATTATTTTCATTATTAACGTTACCATTAAAAACTCTGCATCCTGAAGGAATTGCATTAAAGCCTTCTTTACTTGTATAAATTTCAATCGGATTCATCCATTCAATAGATGTTTTCATTAATAGCAAACCAACATTTGATCCTCTCCAAGCCAACCCATTGGTTTCATTATCAGACATTCCTAAAGTTTTTTCTAAAGTCTTCCATTCTTCATCCGTTGGAATATGCCAACCATCAGGAGCAATTTTTTTTGTATCAGAAACAGCATTCCAATTATATAATAAGCCATAACGAGAATCAATCGAACAGAAAGCACCTTCCGATGTATTTTCCCATACACTATCATTTACAGATATTGCTATTTCATTTATCAAAGAACCATCTGAAAATTTTTTCACTTTCAAATTTTCAGCCATCCACCATTGATTACCAATTTTAACAGTAGCATAGACATTTCCTTCAACATCTTGCATTGTGCTTGTTTCATTAGGGATTTTATCCACTTTATCTTCTTTTTTACATGAAAGAAAAATAAAAACGAAAATTCCAAAAATATAATTAAACCTCATAGCAATAATTCTTATTAATATTTCATGAATAATTTAGTAGCTGTTTGAGCTCCAGCATTTACTAAAATTGTATACAATCCATTATCAATTGTATTTAAATCAATTTCCTCATTTGAAATAAAATTTGTGTTTCCTAATGCCTTCTCAATTAAAACAACACCAAAAGAGTTAACAATTTTATAACTTAATTCCGTCGATTCGCCAGAAATAATATTTAAAATCAGCTTTTCACTTGCTGGATTTGGATAAAAATCAAATTCAAAGGAATCCCCTCTTTGAGAAGGACATACAACAGAAATGTCACGATTCGCACAAGATCCAGGATAACAACATAAAGATTCAATCATAAAATTAACTTTTGAATCAAAATTGCAGGCCATTGAATCAGAACATCCATAAACAATAGGTGTTTGGCAAGCTCCTGGTATACTACAAACAAATGATTTGTCAAATTCTAAATAATTTGGATCTATACAACCGCAAGTGTAAGGATAATTTAAAAATGAACTTACTTTTTCATCAGGTTGAAGTAATGTATCTTTTGCAACATACTTTAATGTCTTTAAAACACCATCCACTAATGCTTCAATCTCAATATTAATTTGAAATGATAGTTGACCTTTAGTAGTTAACTGCGCAATTAATACTTGATTAGTGTCTGGAAGAACTCCTGTTACTCCAGAATTTTGTAGCGCAAAATTTGTACTTGTAAAATTCATTTTTGCAATTAATGAACCAAAAATTGTACTGTCATTACCTGTGGCAAAATCTTTAATACCATTATCAATCCAATTATCTGGATTATTGACCATCGTATCCATTCCATCAGCAATTGTTAGTGGAATCCCTAATAAAGGATCATTATTAGTCAACATACCATCTGGCACCATAGAACTTCCACCATCATTGTTGGCCCCACCAATGAAAGAACCATCAAGGTCTTGTGATTTTAACAAGCCAAAATAAGTTTTATTTGCTTGCTTTTTAGTCGTTTGACCTAATGTTAACCATGTATCCAATGCAACAGCGTTTTCACCGTATCTAGCTTTTATAAAATCTTTTGCAAAAGTTTGGCCATCTAAATTATTGTAAAAATAATCAGTACTAGCAATAGAAAAAGGATGATCATTATTCCCGTAAATTTTTTTTAATTTACTTCCAGGTAACATATCAATATAAATTCTATAAGTAGTAGATCCTGCCTCTACTTTTCCACCAATTGTATCAGTTGAATCAGTATTATTTGAAATATAATAAGTCTCTACAATCACCTTTTCAAGTTGAGAAAAAGCTGATGAAGAGAAAAAGATCAAAACGAATAGGTAAAAATAATTTCTCATTTTTAGATTGAATTTAATTTGTTAAAGTTTATATGAAATACTTACATTAAAATTTGTTCCATATCTGAAACTATCATAGTCAACCCAAGTATTTGGCAATTTATATGCTCTCCTAACCTTAGCGTTTAAAATATCTCTAATAGTTATACTTGTATTAAAATGTTTACCTAAGGTTTTTGTTACTTTAAAATCAATTGTATTCCTAGGCATCTCAAATACATCTGGTCTACCTTTTACAATTCCAGTAATTACTAATCTAGGACCTTGAACATTATAACTAATTGTAGCTGTTAAACCTATACTATCAGCTTTGTACATCAATAAAGTGTTTATTATGTATGGAGCTTGACCTAACATAGAACGATTTACTGTATCAATTGGATTAGAAATCTTTTCGCCGTTAACATATTGAATGTCTTTACGAATAAATATTGAATTTGATTTAACAAGTGTCACATTTGTTCTAAACTCAAAATGCTTTGAAATAGATTTATTAATTTCAAATTCAATCCCTTTTACATTTGAATTGTCAATATTCTGCCAACTAATAGCACCACTTTCAAATCCCATTTCAATATGATTTTTGAAATCTTTGTAAAATAAACTTAAAGAAACATTATCTCCATTATTGAAATAAGATTCTGCACGTAAATCAAAGTTTTTTATTTGAACTGTTTTTAATTCTGAATTACCATGAATTAAAGTTCTGTATTCATTATCATATACAGCAGCATCATTTAATTCACGAATACTAGGCCTAGCAACTGTTTGACTATAATTAAATCTCAAATTTGTTTTAGCAAATTGAATTTTTTTCAATTTATAAATAACATTTACACTTGGTAAAAAATTCACTTCATTAATATTTGCAGCATTTACTCTGTTTTGAAGTCCAAAACCATTCCCTCGTCTTGGATCATTTTTGGCTAAACCTAAACGATTATAATCATTAATATCTGTAAAAATTTTAGCTTGCTCAACTCTTAAACCACCTGAAAAACGAATTGAAGATTTAAGTTCATAATCAATCATGGCAAAAGCTGCTTTAATGATACTGTATCCAAATGAATGGTTGTAAGCAGAATTATTTTGACTATAATAGTAATCAACTTTTCCATTTGTCATTATAAATCTATTCGCATTTAAAAATTCATCAATATTTTCATTGACTGGACTTGGATGTAAGCCATTCCCTTGTACTATAGAAAAATCCTCGATATCTGATTTACGATCATTTCGTTGGTAAGCCCCACCAAATTTTATTTTTCTTAATAATTTTTCGGTTGCATTTTTTAATGGTAATTCAGCAGATAATCTTGAATCTATAATATTTTCAGATAAATATCTATAAAAACGATGAACTCCATCACCTACAGTTGGTCCAAACTGAAATATACTTCTAACATTATTTTCAATCACATAACCATATTGAATAATTTTAAAATCAGGAGCTATACTATTACCTTGAGTATAAGATGTATTAAAATCTATTTTCATTTTAGGTCCAACTATAAAATGTTCAGATTTAAATTGATAAATTTTTTGTTTACGCTGTTCGTAAAATATTATGTTCTGCGTCCTTCCATCCTGAGGTCCGAAAGTATTTACTGGTATTGAAGTAGCAAAATTCCCAACATCATTTGTACCACTATAGTTCGGCATAAACATAAAAGACACTTTGTTTTTATCATTTAATTTATAAGCAAAATTTATTAAGCTACTCCATGTATTTGTCTCTTTACTTACTTTAGCTGAATCACGAACATCAAGGGGGAAATTTAATTGCTCTGCACCAACTCTTTGGGAAACACCATTTGGATCATACTTAACAGCAGAAGCGTACCTAAAACCAATTAAATACCCTAGTGGTTTTCCAAATAACATGACTTGATCACCAATACTAAAACTTTGGGTATTATTTAATGGAGCTCTTCTTTTAACCACATTCCAGTTTTGAGCAAAACCATTGTTATAATCTGATCCTTCAGGATTTATAATTTTTCCAGCTTGACTTTTATATGAACTATTATATAAATTTTGTGCATTTTGAATTGCTGCCGGATCATTAATTAAAGCCCTAGGAAGTAAACCTAATTCAACTAATCCTAATTTATAATAAGTATTTCCTTCTGTTGTTCCATCAATCCAACCATTTATTCCTAAACCATTAAAATAATTACCTAGACCTAAAGCTATCATTTCTTGATAAGAAGATGGCTCTAAAATTGGAGCATTTAATGGTAAATCATTTCTATTTCTTAATCCATTATCAAATCCTAACCAATCAGTAGAGCTTCTTTGAGTACTAACTATATCTTTAAAAGATGTTTGAGCATTATATCCAAATTGAGTTTCAACATTAACTTGTAATTTATCTGGATAATCTTTAGTTTCTACAGAAATATAAGCACCTGTCCAATCACCAGGTAAGTCTGGACTAGCAGATTTAGTAATGACGATGTTATCTACTAAACTTGATGGGAAAATGTCTAATTTAATATTATTTGTCAATGGATCAAGAGTTGGAATACGTGACCCATTAAGTGTTGTTTTAACATATCTATCCCCAATACCTCGAACAGTAATAAAACCACCATTTGTAGAAACACCAGAAACTCTTGCAACAGCTGCCCCAATTGTAGCATCACCTGTCTTTTTCATGGTTTCAGCAGAGATATAATCTAAAGTAGTTGCCGAATTAATTTTAATTCGTTCCATGTAACCATCGTTCGCTCTTATTTGTTTCGCTACAACTTTTACCTCCTCTAATTCAGTTTTTTTAGGCGAAATAGTGAAGTTTTTAATTAAAACTTCATTTTCTTTCAACTGCACAACTTCAAGAATCGTATCGTAACCAATATAAGATACTACTATTGTCAAATAGTTTGAATTATTAATATTTAAATTATAATTCCCATCAAAATAAATTAAAATAACAGCTTTTTTATCATTTTGAGGATAAATTTGAACATCAAAAACTGGTTGACCATTTTCATCTGTAATTTTCCCTCTAACAATTCCTTGGCCCCACGATAAAATTGTTGTCATTAAAAAAATGACAACAATTATTACTCTATTTTCCATTTAAATTATTTCTATTGGAATTAATGTTTAATTATTTTAAAAGTTGATGTCTTAGCATTTATGTTAACATTAACAAAGTAAATTCCGTTTGGTAAACTACTTGTTTCAACTTTTTGAGAATAATTTGTTGAAAGTTCAGTTAAACTTTCATTAATTATTGTTTTACCCATAACATCCTGAATTGAATAGAAGTTATCTTGAGCATCAGATTCTGCATTTTTTACTGAAATAATAAATGCATCTTTAACTGGATTAGGATAAACTGAAATTTTAAAGTTTTCATTATTTAATTCATTAACACTTACATTTCCGCCATTATTCGTTGTATCTTGAACATAAGAAGTATAAATTAAACTTGTATCTGATAGTTGACCATTCGTAGGATTAGATGCAACATAGATTTGACTTCCTCCTGAGACTGGTGTAGCTATTTGAAGATTCAATTCAAAACTAAAAACCCCATCAGTAGTAAACTGCCCAAGTAATATCATATTACTTGCGGTAACTCCTGACACTCCTCCTAAAGCAGCAATCGCTCCATTGTTTATTGCAAAAGTATCACCAGGTGTTTGATCAAAAATATCCAATTCACTTGAAATCCCTAATACATTTGGTGTTATAGGCGTTCCTGGTAACATTCCGTCTTGAGCATTTGTTCCATTAATTGGAATACCCATTTCAATTGTATTATTAGCTAAAATTGATTGATTATTTCCAATTGAGCCATCAGTGTCTTCAGATTTTAACACTCCCATTTTACCTGAAGCAACACCTCCTACTGAAAACCAAGAATCAATTAATGTTGTATTTTTCTTAGTATTATTTACAGTTGTCCCTTGTGAAAAAGTAGATCCATTATTTGGATCATTATAAAAATCTGTTGTTGTGTTTACTTTTAATGTATGTGTTGCATCACCAAAAAGTTGAATGAATTTATAACCAGGTAATAAATCAGCATAGACTCTATATGTAACAGAACCTATTCTTAATGGAGAAGAAGCTAAATTGTCGGCTGCGTTTGTTGAATCAGCTAAATCTGAAACATAGTATTTTTCAACTACAATTCTTTCTAACCCATTTTGAGCCATTATTGTTGTTCCAGAAAGGAACATACCTAGTAAAAAAGTAATTTTTTTCATTTCTATTATTTATTGTCGTTTAACTCTTTTTTTTCTTTTACTCAATCCTTCACTTTTGAATATAAGTGATGGCAAAACTATTTCATTTCCTACAGGATTTCTTGCTACATAATTTTGAGAAATTCCTTTTGTAGGGGTACCTATTTGTATATTCAACTCAAATTCAAACATTCCATCAGTTGTCATTTGTGCAATTAATACTCTATTGGTTGTCAATGAATCTGGGCCATAAGATCCTTTACCCATACATGCCCAAGCACCATTGGTTGTAGAAAAAATAGATCCTTTTTTTTGAAATTTAAAAATATTAGCAAGGCTATCTATGCCAAAAAAGGTAGGTCTTGGAACATTCTCAGCATCCATTAATCCATCTCTTTCAGCTAAACTGAAATTTAATTGTTCGTTTTTATTTTGTAAAAATCCCTTTTCATGTTGAATAGTTTCAATAGTATTATCAAAATCTTTAACAGCACCATAATATTGTTCGCCAGCAGCGCCAGCAGACAACCATGAATCCAACATCACAGTATTTTTCTTTAAAGACCTTCTGGGAATAACATTAGGAATAACATCTCCATTTTCAATATTATTAAAGAAAAAGGTAGAAGTAGATATTTTTAATTCATGATTCGGAGTACCATATGCTGCCTGAAAACTATATCCTGGCAATAAATCAAGGAATATTCTGTAAGTTACGGAACCTACAGGTAAAATCCCGGATGAACTATTTGATAATGTGTCATTTGTAGTTGATACATAATATTTTTCAACTATTACGTTTTCTAAACCATTTTGAGAGATCCCAATAAAATAATTTGAAATTAACCAAAACAGGCAAACGATTTTTTTCATAACCCTAATTAAAAGCTTTTAAAACATTGCAATGTTAGACATTACAAGTAATCATGCAATTACTGGATTATTATTCTTGAATTAAGTAAATGTTTAATCTGTTAACATCAAATTACTTTTGAATTTACATTAAAAAAAACAAAATCTTAAATATTTGTTTTTCAATAATTTAAATATTAACTAGATGTAAACAAAAAGAGCTATCTAATTTAGATAGCTCTCCAGTTTTTATATTTAATTTTATTATATCATTTCAACGATTAAAGAATCATCTGTTTTAGTCACTTTAGTCAAACCTAATTGAGCTAAAGACTTAATTCCTTTATCCCATTGTTTGTTAGAAAGCGCAGATTTTTCTTTCAATTCTTCTAAACTCATCGTTTTAAATTTTGATAGAATATCGAATATTACTTTTTCATTCTCTTCTAATTCTACAGCTTTCTTTTCACCCAATTTCTCTGGCCTCATTTGAGGGAAGAACAATACTTCTTGAATAGATGAATTATTCGTTAAAAGCATCACTAAACGATCGATACCAATTCCCATTCCTGAAGTAGGAGGCATTCCAAATTCTAAAGCTCTTAAGAAATCTTGATCGATAAACATTGCTTCATCATCACCTTTTTCTGATAAACGCATTTGCTCCTCGAAACGTTCTCTTTGATCAATTGGGTCATTTAATTCAGAATAAGCATTTGCTATTTCTTTACCATTCACCATTAACTCAAAACGTTCTGTTAATTCTGGATTTTCTCTGTGGCGTTTACATAACGGAGACATTTCGATTGGGTAGTCAGTTATAAATGTTGGTTGGATATAGTTTCCTTCACATTTTTCACCGAAAATTTCATCGATTAATTTTCCTTTCCCCATTGTTGCATCTGTCTCAATTCCCATTGATTTACAAGCAGCATGTAATTCCTCTTCTGATTTACCATTGATATCAAATCCTGTAAATTCTAGAATTGAATCACGCATTGTCACTCTTTTGAAAGGAGCTTTCAAAGAAATTGTATTTTCACCTACTTGAACAGAAGTGCTTCCAACAACATCTAAAGCAACTTTTTCAATCATTTGTTCAGTGAAGTCCATCATCCAATTGTAGTCTTTATAGGCTACATAAATTTCCATTACTGTAAACTCAGGATTGTGTGTTCTATCCATTCCTTCGTTACGGAAATCTTTTGCAAATTCGTATACACCTTCAAAACCACCAACGATTAATCTTTTTAAGTATAATTCGTTAGCAATTCTTAAATATAATGGAACATCTAATGCATTGTGATGTGTCATAAATGGTCTAGCTGTTGCACCACCTGCAATTGGTTGCAAGATTGGTGTTTCAACTTCCATATATCCTTTATCATTAAAGAAATGACGCATAGATGCTATCGTTTTCGAACGTTTAATAAACGTATCTTTAACTGAAGGATTTACGACTAAATCTACATAACGTTGTCTGTATCTTAATTCAGGATCTGTAAATGCATCATGAACTTTTCCATCAGCATCTGTTTTTGGAAGAGGAAGTGGTTTCAAAGATTTACTCAATAACGTAAATTCTTCAACATGCACAGATATTTCACCAACTTGCGTTGTAAATAAATAACCTTTGATACCTATAAAATCTCCAAGATCTAATAACTTCTTGAAAACCTCATTATAAAGTGTTTTATCTTCTCCCGGACAAATTTCATCACGGTTAAAATATACTTGAATTCTTCCTGTTGAATCTAAAATTTCAGC
>CALPRR020000077.1 GCA_943326025.2 Candidatus Kuenenia stuttgartensis
AACACCTTACAACAAAAATAATTTTAGAAACGGTTTACCTCTGGGAGTGATTCAAAATTTGAATTCAAGTAATTTTATTTGGGTGGTAGTAGATTGGAGAGGTTTTTACGGTTCAAATGCAGCAACAATTGCACAGCCAAATAGAGGAGAAGATGGTTATGATGTTATTGAATGGATTAGTTCGCAAAATTGGTCAAATGGTAAAGTTGGAACATGGGGACCTTCTGCTTTAGGGCAGGTACAATACAATACGATGAAGGAAGGTCATCCGAATCATGTTTGTGCAGTACCTTTAGTTGCTCAACCTCAAACGGCTTATGATAGCTATTATTACGGAGGTGTGTTAGAAAAATCTAGATTAGAACAATTAGATGCTTTAGGTTATGGATTGTCTCCTGTTGTATTAGCAAATCCATACGATAATGTTTCATGGCAATACACAGCGAATACAACTTGGTATCCTCAAAACATTTTAATTCCAACGCTACAAGTTGGAGGTTGGTACGATCATACAATTGATAAAATGTTGGATTGGTATCCTGCAACCAGAACTCAATCAGCTTTGGCGGTTCGAGATAAGCAATGGTTATTAGTTGGACCTTGGGTTCATGGAGGAACAGGAATAGCAAACGTAGGTTCATCCACTCAAGGAGAATTAAGTTATCCGAATGCTGAACATAAAAGTGATTCAATGGCATTGGATTTTTTCAATTTCTATTTGTTAGATAGCGTCAATAATTGGGAGGCAACCTCAAAAATTACGTATTATCAACTAGGAGAAAATAGATGGAATTATTCTAACGGAACAACAATTGCAAATTCACAACTAACAGACTTATTTCTTTCTGAAAATGGTAATTTAATAACAACTTCAGGTATTGGTTCTGATACTTTTGTTTCCGATCCAAAAAATCCAACTCCAACAATCGGTGGAGCAACATTGAATCCAAATTTAGATCAAGGACCATACGATCAAGTAGCATTGGATAGTCGATCGGATTTAAAAACATTTGAAACAACAGCGTTGGCGAGTGATTTTACTTCTACAGGAAATATCGTTGCCAATTTGTCTATTCAATGCAATCAGCCTGATGCCGATATCGCGGTTCGTTTGGTAGATGTTTATCCAGATGGTAGAAATATGTTAATCAATGATGGAATCAGAAGAATGCGTTTGAGAAATGGGTATACGCAAGCTTCAGAATCATTTTTACAATCAACTCAAATTTATCCTGTAAATGTTGAATTACCATTTGTAAATTATACATGGAAAGCAGGGCATAAAATTAAAATTTATGTTAGTGCAAATAATTCAACTAGATGGGATGTAAATCTTCAAAATGGAGGAACAATGTATGCTGCTGGTGATACAAATACGGCGACAATTCAAATTCATCACAATGCAATCAATCCTAGTAAAATAACATTGGCCGGTCAAAATTTAGTTTTAGGAACAAACGAATTAATTGCAAACGATCAAATCCACATTTATCCAAATCCTGCAGAATCTGAAATTCACGTTTCTGTGCCTTTTGATTCATATGTTATTTATGACTTGAAAGGTCAATTGATACAATCAGAAACATTAATTAATAATCAAAGTATTCCTATTGATAATTTGAAAGAAGGGTGTTATTTGTTAAAAATCAAAACGTTGTCGAATGATGAAATAACAAGAAAATTTGTTAAATAAACATTCAACATTTAACATTTAACATTCAAAACCCTCTTCAATCCAACTCTTTTTCGAGCGGCATCCACTTCCATTACTTCAACTTCCACATGTTCGTGAAGTGAAATGTATTTTGAAGGATCTTCAACGTATTCGTTTGCTAGATTTGATTTGTGAATCAAGCCGTTTTCTTTGATTCCGATATTGATGAAAGCTCCGAAAGCAGTAACATTTGTTACGATACCTGTTAATTTCATACCGATTTCTAAATCAGCAATTGTTTTTATTTTAGAACTGAATTCTAGTACTTTCGCCTTCTTACGAGGATCTCTTCCTGGTTTTTTAAGCTCTTTGATAATGTCTTCAAACGTATAATTGTCTATTTCTGGAAAGTCCGTTTTTTGAATTGATTTTAACAATTCATCATTACCAATTAAGTCGACAACAGCAACTTTCAAAAACTTCGCTATTTTTTCTACTGTTTTATAATTTTCAGGGTGTATTGCAGAATTGTCTAATGGATTTTTCGCATCTCTAATTCTCAAGAATCCAGCAGCTTGTTCATATGCTTTATCACCTAAACGTTTTACTTTTTTTAATTCTTCTCTAGAAAAAATTCCGCCATTTTCTTTTCTGAATTCAATAATGTTTTCAGCTAAAGTATTTCCTAAACCAGAAACATAACTCAATAAATAAGGAGAAGCTGTATTTAAATCAACTCCAACATTATTCACACATGAAACTACAACATCGTCCAATGCGTCTTTTAAAAGTGTCTGTTGAACTTCGTGTTGGTATTGTCCAACTCCAACAGATTTTGGATCAATTTTTACCAATTCAGCTAAAGGGTCCATTAATCTTCTTCCAATAGAAACTGCTCCACGAACCGTAACATCGTAATCTGGAAATTCTTTTCTAGCAATTGAGCTTGCTGAATAAATAGAAGCACCATCTTCACGTACAACGAAAACATCCAAATCTCGATCAAAACGTGTTTTTTTGACAATAAATTCAGTTTCTCTTCCAGCCGTTCCATCACCAATTGCAATCGCATCAATCTTATACATTTGAACCAATTGAGCTAATTTTGCTTGAGCTTGAGCACTTTCATTTTGTGGTGGGTGCGGATAAATAGTTGCATTATTCAAAAGTGTTCCATTCTCATCCAAACAAACTACTTTACAACCTGTTCTAAATCCTGGGTCGATAGCTAAAATACGTTTTGATCCCAATGGAGGTGCCAAAAGCAATTGTCTTAAATTCGATGAAAATACCTTAATCGCTTCTTTGTCTGCTTTTTCTTTTGCTTCGTTTAATAATTCATTTTCCAACGAAGGACACATCAAGCGTTTGTAGGATTCTTTACAAGCATCAGCAACTAATTCACCGCAAGAATCGTTTGATTTTACAAAGAAGCGTTCTAACGTTTCAATCGCATCTTCTTGTTGAGGTTGAGCTTTGATGGATAAAACCCCTTCACGATCAGCTCGATATAATGCTAAAAAACGATGCGAAGCACATTTGTATAATGGTTCTGAAAAGTCAAAGTAATCTTTGTACTTTTCTCCTTCAATTTCTTTTCCTTTCGAAAGTTTAGATTGTAATATGGCTTTTCGTTGAAACAATTGACGAATTCTTGCCCTTGCTGAAGCATTTTCGTTAATCCATTCCGCAATGATGTCTTTTGCTCCACTTAAAGCTTCATCTTCATCGTTTAGTTCACCTTTCACAAATTTTGAAGCCATTGAAAAGGTATCACCACCACGTTGGGACATGATCATTTTTGCTAATGGTTCCAATCCTAATTTTTTAGCTTTATCTCCTTTTGTTTGACGCTTTTGTTTAAAAGGCAAATAAATATCTTCTAAAATGGTGCTATCAAAAGTGGAAAGGATTTTATCTTTTAGTTCTGGTGTTAATTTATTTTGTTCTTCAATAGAAGATGTAATCGTTTGTTGACGTTGAATAATTTCATCATATTTTTTCGCATAATCACGAATGTCAGCTATTTGAACTTCATCTAATCCTTGGGTCATTTCTTTACGATAACGAGCGATAAAAGGAACAGTAGCACCTTCTTTTAGTAATTGTAAAGTTTGAGAAATTGACTTTTCAGAAATTGAATTCGTGTTTTGAATAAATGAAATTACGTTCATGTTTTTGAGCTAAAAATATCTTATAAAGCTATGAAATTTTCATGATTTTCTAATTGAAATTGAATATTATAAAGCTATCTAATTGTTAATCAATCATAAAAATTTCATTCATTCATGAAAAATCACTAAATTTGCCATCCAACATAAAAAATATGAAGTATTTATTTTTAACTGTATTTTTTGCAACAATCTTTGGTTTTTCTTTTGATGCAATTTATTCTGAAAAAGGTAGCGCCAGTTATTATGCTAATAAATTCAACGGCAGAAGAACGAGTTCAGGTGAAATTTTTAATCAAGAATTTTTAACTGCAGCACATAAAACGATAAAATTAGGTACCTTTGTTAAGGTCACAAATTTGTCAAATGACTCGACAATTGTATTAAAAGTAAATGATCGTTTAGGTCGTTCTTCTGGACATACTATTGATGTTACAAGAAAAGCTGCAGAACATTTAAACTTTGTTCGCAAAGGTAGTACAAAAGTGTTAATTGAAATTTTAGAATAATGATAAGCCATAGGGAAAACATCACAAATAAAGATGAATTTTAAATGGCTATTCCATATGACTATAAAAAAAACAAATAAAATTCATATGAATAAAATAATCCTATTTGGAGCTTGTGTATCTTTTTTGATTGCATGTTCACCCAAAACAACACAGACTGGTTCTGTAGTTGAACCTTTAACAAAAACATTGTCAGCAAATGCATTGCAAGGACAAAAGATTTACACTGAAAAGTGTGGTGCTTGTCATAATTTATTCAAACCGGAAAAATTCTCTGAAGCAAAATGGAGACATGAAGTACCTGAGATGGCAAAATTGGCAAAGATATCTTCTGAAGATGAAAATTTGGTTTTAACATACGTATTAGAATCTATCAAATAAATTTCATTCGTATTCTTAAATGAATTTATTTTCAAACTTAAAAGTCATTGATGTTTCAACTGTTTTAGCGGGACCATCAGTGGCTACTTTTTTTGCTGAATTAGGTGCAGAAGTAATAAAAGTTGAAAATAAAAAAACACCTGACGTTACCCGTTCATGGAAATTACCTAATGAAGACAAAACTTCAACGGTTTCAGCTTATTTCTCAAGTATAAATTATCGTAAAAAGTATCTTTCCTTTGATTTCAAAAATGGTCAAGATTATGATGCATTTATTGATTTGATAAGAGATGCTGACATTTTGATCAGCAACTTTAAATTCGGTGATGAAGAAAAATTAAAACTTTCAGATACTATATTAAGAGAATTAAATCCAAATTTAATTATTGGCAAAATAAATGGATTTGGAGAAGAAAGTGATCGTGTAGCTTATGATTTAATTCTTCAAGCAGAAACGGGTTATATGTCGATGAATGGAACACCTGAAAGTGGTCCTGTAAAAATGCCAGTTGCATTAATTGATGTTTTGGCAGCCCATCATTTGAAAGAAGGATTGTTACTTGGCTTGTTGAATAGACAACAGGGTGGAACTGCTAATACAATAACAGTTTCGTTATATGATGCTGCTGTTTCAAGTTTGGTCAATCAAGCATCTAACTTTTTAATGAATAATCATATTCCGAAAAGAATAGGAAGTTTACATCCAAATATTGCTCCTTATGGGGAGATATTTAAAACAAATAATGGAGATTTAATCACTTTTGCAATCGGAAGCGAGGCCCATTTTTTTAAATTGACAACTTTTCTTGAATTGCAAGAAATTACTTCTGATCCTAAATTCAATACCAATCAAAATCGGGTCTCAAATAGAATTGAATTGGAGCAATTGATTCAAGCTAAAATTGAATTATTATCTACAGAAGAAATACTTTCTAAGATGCTTTCTGAAAACGTTCCAGTAGGAAAAATTAAAGCGATGGATGAAGTGTTTCAATCAGAACGTGTAAATGATTCAGTTTTAACAGAAAAGATCGACGGAATAGAAACAAAAAGATTATCTACAATTGCATTCAAATGGAAATAAGGTCGCCTCAAACAGAGAAGGAATGGGAAGCATATTATGAATTACGATACAAAGTTTTAAGAAAGCCTCTAGGAAAGCCAGTTGGAAGTGAACGAAATGAAGGAGACATCTCAGGAATCCATTTTGCACTTTACGATGATGCTGGTTTAAGAGCTATAGCTCGATTAGATGAAGTAAATGATAACACTTGTCAAGTTCGTTTTGTAGCCGTTTCAACTGAATTACAAGGAAAGGGATATGGAAAATCTATCATGCTAGCAGTAGAAGAGGAGGGGAGAAGAATTGGTTATGATAAATTAATACTCCATGCTAGAGATTACGCAGTAGAATTCTATAAAAAATTAAATTATACTTTAATTGGAGAATCGTACAAACTTTTTGATGTCTTACAACATTATTTAATGGAGAAAACACTTTAATGAGTAAAAGTTATCAGTGGAAAGTTAAAAGTGATAGTAGCATAAACTATTAATTATCAACTATTAATTACCAACTTTCGACTTATTCAACAAACAAACAGCATAAGCTTTTATCGCTTTTCCTTCTCCAAAAGAATCTACTTTTTCATGTGTTGTAGCTTTAAGAGAAACAGCGTCTAATTCCACTTTTAGAATTTCAGCCAAAATAGCTTGCATATCAGGAATGTGTGGATTTAATTTAGGTGTTTCTAGAATTACAGTGCAATCAATATTAACAACTGAATAACCTTTATCTTCAATTAAAGTAACTACATCTCTTAATAATATTTTACTATCAATTCCTTTATATTTTGGATCTTTATCTGAAAAATGATAGCCAATATCTCTTAAATTTGCAGCCCCCAGAAGCGCATCACAAATTGCATGAATTAATACATCAGCATCAGAGTGTCCTACTGCACCAATTTCGGAAGGTATTTGTTTTCCTCCAATAAATAATTGATATCCTTCTCTTAATTGATGAACATCTACTCCAAAACCAATTCGAATATTCATAAGATTATTTTGTGTCGTCTGCTAATTGTCTATCTTTTCCAAGTGTGAATCTAAGTGAAAAACGCAAGGTGTTCGCTAGCGGACTGCTTTTTCCATTTATAGCTAATAAATAAGATACGTCAATTCCAAATTTATTATACTTTAAACCAACACCGATGTTTGCATATTTACGATTTCCTTTGTTTTTACTTTCATAGAAGAAACCGCTTCGAATAGCAAAAAGATTATTATACCAATATTCTAATCCAGTACAAATATTAATTTCTGAAAGTTCTTCTTTTAATCTAGAATTTTTAACAACTTGATATGTACCATCAGAATTCTTGATAAAGTTTCCACTATCATCTTTAGCTAAAGCACCAGGAGCGTCATTGAATGATTGAGTTATTCCTGAAATAATCCCAACATTATTATCTTTTCCAGCAACCATTACTCCATTGTTATCATATAATGGTGGAGTTGGAACTAATAATTTTTGAAATTCTAATGCAATTGCAACATTATTGTATTTATCTAATTCTGCTTTGAATGAATTGGCAATTTTCCAGTTCATTGGAATGAAATCACGCTGAGTTGAACTGGAAGAATAATTTACCTTGTTTCCAATATTATTAAATGTTGTAGCAAATGTGTATACTCCATTTGTGTTTCCAATTTTAGCATCATCATTGTAATAGGTAAAAGAAATGTCAGTAGCTCCAGCAATAGCAGGTTTAGTACTAACCCCGCCAACAACTAATCCACCTGTTAAGTTAGAATAAGCAAATTTCCCATTTAAACCAACACTTAATCTTGGACTTAATTTAAATGCATAACCACCTGTAAATTCCCATTCACTTGGTTTGTCTTGTCTGGTTACATTTCCTGTAGCATCAGTAAAAGTAATTGCTCCTAAACTAAAATATCTCAATGAACCGCCTATTGCATGTTTTTCGCTTAATCTTTTGTATCCTGAAAGATAGGATATGCTCATATCGCTTGTTAATTGTCTTAGCCAAGGGGTATAAGAAACACCTATTTCTGAAGGGTCTTTTGCAAAACTCAACATTGAGGTATTCCAATAAATCGAATTACAAGAAGCACTTAAACTAGTTCCTGCATCGCCCATCCCTCCAGCTCTTGAGTCTGGTGTGATTGACATAAATGGGAGAGCTGTTGTAATAGTGTTTAATTGTAATAAGCTTTCTTTGTCTGTAGATTGTGAGAAATTAAATCCAATAAAAGAAGTTAAAAAAAGTATTAAAGCAAAATATTGTTTCATTTCAATTTTATCTGTTGAGTTGTCAAATATACGTAAAACGACAAATTTTATTGTATGATTATTTTAATAAAACCAATTTTTCTGTTTTTTCAGCAATTTCACCTGTAGAAGATTTTACAATTAATCTATAAATATAAACTCCTTTGGCTAACTGATCACCAAAATCATCTTTCCCATCCCAATCGATTCCATTTGAACGGAAACCTATTGTATTTACTGTTTGATTGATTGTTTTTACTACTTTTCCTGAAATTGTAAAAATTTGAATTTGCACCTCTAGTTCAGAACATACTTGATTGTGTTCAAAGAAAAATGAAGTCTTAGTAGTAAATGGATTAGGGTAATTTAATACATGGTCCAATGCAATATTTTCCTTTACTTTAACAGTAAAATTAATTGAACTTTCAACTGAATTATTATTGATATCCCAAGCTTTCAATGTTAATTTATGTTCTCCAGCAGGAATCTCAGGGAAGGTATAAGTTACCTGTCCTTTTTGGTAAGAATCTAAATCTGCGGTGTAGTAATTATTTAATATGATTGGATTTGCTGTTTCATTATCAAGAATAGCAGTTATGTCATGTCCAATTCCATTTCCTACTGTATTAATACCATTATCATCTTCAATTTTCGCAAACAAAGTTGGAGTTTCATTTGTGATACCTCCATCAGCAAATCTTTCTTCGTTCAGATACATCTTGATTGTTGGTGCTTGATTATCTTCAATTCCATTTGGGTCAATTCCACCGATAATAATCCTTTGATCATCACCGCCAGCATCATAATTGGATATTAAATCAGTTGTATTAGCATAGTAGCTAATTTTTCCTAAACCATAACTGTAGTTGATGTCTTTTGGTGTTATAAATGAAAAAGAAAAATATCCATTTTTGACACTTACTTGTCCTTTAAAGATTGCATTTTTTTGTAACTCAAAAGGTATAATAGGTGAGCTTAAATCTTGTCCTAAGGTAGATAGTGCTTTTGGTTTATCAAAAATAGTTGGGCTCAAGATACCATTAAAGTTTGAAATGATATTGTTATTCATATCTGTTAAATGGCCTTTAATTGTTACTTTACTTAAAGCTTTTATTGTATCGATTTGAATACTAGGAGATAGTGAATTAATACTGTCTGTTACCACTTTCATTGTTGGAAGGGCAATTTTTAATGCAGGATCGCCAATTAATGTAAAACAGCGTTTGTTTTCAGAAGGTGAAGCTAAATTTTTAGTGTTTTTAATTATTTCACCGAATGTTTGAGGTTGATAATTCAAGTCTCTATTGAAAACTGTTTCATAAAATTTATTGATAATATCTGTATTAATAGAAATATAAATTGATCGTGTAGTAGTCATTAATGCAATTGATGAACCACTTGGATTTAAAGATGCCCACTCGCCTGCAGAAACTCGACTTGGATCGTCGAATTTTGTAAATTCACAAGTTGCAGAAACCAAAAGGTTTAGTTTGTTAATGTTATTCCAACTTTGAATTTGTGGAATAGTAATAACCCTTTCTTCAGCAACACCAACTTCACCACCGTGTCCAATATAATTAACTATAAGTGCACCATTTTGAACTCGATCAGTAATTGCATTAAATACATCTGGATATCTTTGACCGCCAGCTGATGTTACTTGAGTAAATGCATCAAGATATAATTTATCACAATTCAAATCAGAATGATTTGCTTTTACATAGTTGTAATTTGGTTCAGCATCAATTGATACAAATTGTCCACTTTGCTCATCGTCAGAGATAAGAACATATTTTTGTCTCCAATCTCCAAAAGTATTGTTTGAAGTTGATGAATTGCAACAGTTGGATGAAGAATATAAATTCGAACCATTTTTCATGTAATGTTCAATTTTATTTACTTGTTCAGCAGCAATTTGAGTGGAAGAAATTAATAGTCTTCCAACACCAATATCTACTAAATCTGCATCATCAAAAGAATCTGAATCATCTAATAATCCATAGTAATCATCTGAAACCAATGCTGATATATGATTTTCAGAATTTAAAGCTTGAAAAGTAGGGACGTAATTATTATTGTTGGCAACTCTGTTTTTTGGGTCAAAAGTTCCATCACCAAAAAGTAATAGATATTTGGGAGCTGAATTTGAAATTATGAATGATCTGTCGTAAAACATTTTCATAAAACGTTTTATGGCTGAAGGATCGAGCATCCCAGAACTAAATTCATTGTATACTTGTTCAGTTGTTACAACATGAACAGTTGTTCCATTAGAACGGTGAAGATTGGCAAGTCTGTTTGCTTCAGAAGTGAAATCTGGATGCGTAACGATTACATAATCGACTTGCGACAAGGCGTGAAGATTTTGATAACTTACATTACCAACTCTTTCAGGCGTGAAGAAATTTATTCCGTCACTTGAAACAAATTCTCTTAAACTATCTGTTTCTACTCTGAAAACAAAAGTTGAATTTGAATAGTTTCCATTAATTTGAAAAGGTTGATGACGATTCGTAATATCCCAAACAAAACCGGAAGAATTAAAACTAGCAAGTGTGAATTCACTTATTTTTGAAGATCCAACAGAAAGTAAATCTCTAAAATTAAATTGATTACCATATTGCACTAAATTTCTTCT
>CALPRR020000078.1 GCA_943326025.2 Candidatus Kuenenia stuttgartensis
CGTTCGATTGCACTAGCAATGCTATTTGTTATACTCTTAACTAAGCTTCTTTCAGTAATGGACCATGGATCTGTTGCGTCTTCTTTTTGATAAACGATATATCCCCAAAATACTTCTTTTACAAACACAGGAACAATCGTTTGATTGGCATTGAAATTATCAACACTATTTTTTGTTCTTAATATGTTATAATCAATTTCAAATTCATCGTAATTAAATTCTTGATTCTCTTTAGACCATTTTAAAACTGATATAGATTCATAATTTTGAAGTTCAATCGCGCAGGATTGAAAAAGAGAAATATTTTGCAATTCTAAAGCTTCACCTATAAGTTTAAATGTATTTTTTAATGCTTCTTTTACATTCAAATTAGATAATAATTCATCCGTTGCTTCAGCGATTGCTATCAATTTTAACTCTTTCTTTACAAGAGATTTTTGTTCTTGTTCTAATTGCTTTTTTTGAGTATTTAATTGGTTGACTATCTCTTTAAGTTCGTTATTCGCTATTTCATTTTTTTTTAAAACATGAAGTAAATCAAACATAGAATCATGAATCGCAAAATTGGAAATCGTTAAGTTATTTTCAATTAATTGATCCGTATTCTGAAACCATGGTGAACCAATAAATATTAATTGATTACTTTCTTCAATTTTTTCAAATTGGCCTTTAAATTTTAAACTACTATTCGAATTATTTGAAATGATGGTTAATTTTTTAGTACTTATCTCCGCTATACTTGTTAAAGATGGTAATTCAATTGTCCATGAATTATTGAAATAATCTTCTTTTTTAGAAATTGGAAATAATTTCTTCAAACTTTGACCAATAGAAATAATTTTGCCTTCTTGATTTAAGAGGATATAAAACGGAAATAAATTATTTAACTCTTCATTATTTAAGACGATATGTTTAAAATTATTTAATTCCATCTTATATTAAAAATTTCATGATCATTTCCTTCATTTCGTGATTCTACTAATTGAATTTGAATATCAACTGCATAAAATTTAGCTAAACCTTGAATCAATCCTCTAACAAATTCCTTTAAACCTTCTCTTTTAGAGAAATAATGCAGATTTAAATTGTTTTCTGTTACCTCTGTAACTTTAAATTCTGGTGGAGTTAAATTTGGGTACATTAACATTACCCTTGTGTGAAAATCTGGTAAATGAACAATGAATTCCTTAAATGAGTTTCCTCCTGATGCTAATAAAGAACCATATTTTTCTTTTGCAGTTTTTAAAATCCACCATTCACCAAATGCAATTAATACGTCATCTAGTGACATTTCCATTTCATGTGATACAGATTGAGCTAGCTGATATGTTATTGCATCATCATATGGTTCAGAACTAATGAAAAAATCAATGTCAATTCCACTGTTATTCTTGATTAAATTCCATTTTTCTTCTCCAAAATTCTCAATGACTAATTCTTCAATAGCCTTATTTACAATTCCATACATAATTAAACTTTTAATTGACCAGCATTAATTAAATTATATATTTTAGATTTTGCAATATCTAATTTTTTAGCAACTACTAATACATTTTTGTTGTTACTATCTAAATAAAATTGAATTAAATCATTGGTAAACTCTTTTAACGTTTTATTCAAGTTTAGATTCAATGCAGGTTCTTTAAAGTTGGAAAAAGTTAAGTCGTCTGATGTTATTTTATCACCATCAAACATTACACAAGCCAAATCAATTACTGCTTTTAATTCCCTTACGTTTCCAGCGAAATGATTTTTCAATAATTTTTCTTTTGCTTCAGGTGATAAAATTGGAGCATTTATCTTATTCTCTTCTGCATATAAATCAATAAAATGCTTTGCCAAAATTAAAACATCATTTCCACGATTTCTAAGAGGCGGTAACTCAATTGGAAGTCCTATGACACGATAAAATAAATCTTCTCTAAAATGACCGTTTTTTACTTCTTCAGCAAGATTTTTATGTGTTGACACAATTAATCTTATGTTCACTTTAACAACATCATTCCCTCCAACACGAATGATCTCTCGTTCTTGAATGGCTCTCAATAACTTACTCTGTAAATTCAAATCCATCTCAGCGATTTCATCTAAAAAGAGTGTACCTCCATTCGCTTCTTCAAATTTTCCAATTTTTTGATTTACAGCTCCAGTAAAGGCCCCTTTTTCATGACCAAAAAGCTCACTCTCAACTAATTCAGTTGGAATTGCAGCCATATTTACTGCGACAAATGGTTTTTTCCTTCTCTCACTATTATAATGAATCGCTTTTGCAACTACTTCTTTACCAGTTCCTGTCTCACCAGTAATTGAAACATTAATATTGCTATTTATCGCTTTCTCAATTAATTTAAATGATTTTTTTATTTCACTACTTTGTCCGATAATTGATTTTTCAAAATCATATTTTGATTCTAATTGATCTGAAAGTAATTCGACTTTTTCTTCTAATTCAATGCTCTTTTGAATTTTAATCAACGAATTCCATAATAAATCTTTTGTGCTATCATCTTTGATTAAATAATCATTTGCCCCTTTTTTTAATAGATTCAAAGCAATTGTAATATCTTTTTGACCACTTATAATAATCACTGGAATAGATTGATTGTAAGCGTGTATTTTTTCCATTAATTGCTCTCCATTCAAATCTGGTAATTGAAAATCGATTGAAATAGCATTTGGATTTAAGTGAAGATTAGATA
This sequence comes from Candidatus Kuenenia stuttgartensis, assembly GCA_943326025.2. GTDB lineage: Bacteria > Bacteroidota > Bacteroidia > Flavobacteriales_D > Crocinitomicaceae > CAIUKX01. The sequence goes on from CALPRR020000078.1 coordinate 2,700, forward strand.
AACACTCATTTGCAGATTCAAAAAGGAAAACTTCAAATTCAGGATTCAACGATAAATGATACTTTAAAACTTCCCCATACCATTGATCATCCTCTACTATGAAAACTCTAAAACCCATTATTTTCTCTTTAACTTCAATTTACTAAACATTTCTGAAAATTAATAGATTTAATTCAATTTACAGAATGATTTATTAAGTTCATTTACTTTTATTTATAAATATGTAATTTAATAGCATATCAAGAATAACTTTTTCTTTCTGAAATGTATAAATAATCTTTAACTATATTCGTGTTGGTCAATATATTTATTCTATGAAGTATTTATTAATTGCTTTCTTTCAATTAGGACTTTTGACTTGTTTTAGTCAATCAAATTTAATTGTAACATTCAAACCTCACAATGCTGGATTACCAATTGATTTCAACTCTAATTTAGTAAATTTAACAGGTGAAAATTACAAAATATCATTTTTGTATTATTATATATCTGATATTCATATAGTTCATGATGGTGGACAAATTCTTGATTTATCAGATACAGTTCTTATAATTAGAAATGAAAATAATATCCTAGACTTCGGTCTTCAACCAGTAAATGCAATCGAACAAATTAATTTTGGTGTTGGTGTACCACAAGCACTAAATCATTTAGATATTTCAACTTATCCAATAGATCATCCTTTAAGTTATCAAATCCCTCCTATGCAATGGGGATGGACATCGGGATATAATCAAGCAGGAATAATTGGTAAAGTTGATGTCGATAATGATGGTTCGCCTGAAGTAGATTTTGAATTATTTCCTCTTAATGATAATTTATACAAAAACATTGTATTACCCGTTAATGTTTCATCTGTAAATGATACCGTTTCGATAAAAATTAGAACGAATATTGATCAATGGTTGAAACAAATTAATTTAGGTACAAATGGAATTTTACACGGAAGTACAGGAAACAATGTTACTTTAATGGAAAATACTATAACTTATCCTGTTTTCACATCTGAATCAAATGCTGATTTAATTCAAATTATGGCTGAAGAAGGTCAATTGTCTTATTCATTAATTGGTGATGAAATTGAAGTAAATTGGAGTGAATTTCAACATGCATCTTCCTATAAGTTGGTAAATTTAAGTGGCCAAGAATTATTGAAGGGAAAGATTCACCAAAATAAAGACCATGTTCGAATTTCAAATTTGACCAACGGAAATTATTGGTTTATTGTTCGTTCTGAAGATGGAAATCAATTAAATAAATTGAGAATCCTAAAATGAAAATCATCGCTTTAAAATACTTTTCCGTTTTACTTTTCTTCTGTTTAGTAGTCATTAATTCATGTTCTAATTCTTCAAAAAAATACAATTTTATATCTGTAATCAATGAACCTTCAGACAATCCTTCTACAGAAGCGAAAATAGCTCTTGGCAAAGCTTTATTTTTTGATAAACGCTTGTCTGTAAATGAAACGGTTTCTTGTGCTAGCTGTCATGAACCTCGATTTGCTTTTAGTGATCGAAAACAAGTCAGTCAAGGTGTATTTGGAAGAAAAACTGCTCGTAATTCGCCAAGTATTTTAAATGCTGGTTTTTTACCTACCGTTATGTTTGATGGACATTTGGAAACATTAGAAAAACAAGTCATCGTTCCTATTCAAGAACATACGGAAATGGCGATGGACATGTTAACTTTAATTAAAAAACTAAGAGCAGTTCCAGAATATCAAGCCGCAGCAAAGGAAATTTTTCAGCGAGATTTTGACCCATTTGTTCTGACAAGAAGTATTTCAGCATTTGAACGTTCTCTGATTTCCATGAATAGTCGTTTTGATCAATACTTTTATCAAAAAAAGAAAAATGCTTTAACACAAATGGAAATTAGTGGATGGAAACTCTTTTCTGAAAAATTATATTGTACAAAATGTCATCCTGCTCCATATTTTACAACCTACAAAACAGAAAACAATGGTATTTATGCCGATTATGAATTAGAAGAGGATAAAGGACGATTTAGGATTCATAATGATTCAAATGATATTGGCTTTTTTAAAATACCTTCTTTAAGAAATATCGAATTAACATATCCTTATATGCATGATGGTTCTTTTAAAACGTTAGAAGAAGTTATTCAACATTATATGAATGGTGGAAAAAAAGATAAACGACAAAGTAAAATAATTGTTCCTTTTAAATTAAAAAACAAAGAGATATTAGAGTTAAAAGCATTTTTAAATTCTTTAACTGATACTTTATTTATAAAAAATTATAAAAACTAAAAAAGCTGCTCGAAAGAACAGCTTTTACAATAAATCATATGTTTTTTAATTTTTACTACTTTACAGAAGACAATTTTTTAAAGGCTTGCTTAATAATTTTTGGATAAATTGCTCCAAATTCGACAATACACCATTCTTTAAAACGTTGGATTTCTTCCGCATCTGTTATCCATTTCAAGGATTTTTGTAGCTCTTTTTGAAAAAGCTTCGCATCAAAGCTTACCTTTCTCAAGATGTTTTTTGTTAATTCTAACATTGTAATTATAGTTTGTTTGTTGATGCAATATATTAAAAAAAACAATTCAAGTAAAGAAAAAACAGTATTAATCGGTCAACGGTAGAAATGGATCGTTAAAGAAAATGAAGTTTAATGATGGAATCTTTTTAAATTGCTACCATCACTAAAATGGTAAATTAAAACACCTGATTCATTTTCTGAAATCTCTTGACCAAGTAAATTGGTTATTTTTATTAGATGTGCTTTTGTGTTTAAGGAATTGTCAATCGAAATTAAATCAGAGAATTGACTTTCTCCATTATAATTTGTTTGTTTCAATTGATAATAAACGATTCCATCTACCCGATCTCGATCGACCAAACTATATGAATTTTCTATCGTTGTATTCCCTGCTCCTTTAACATATCCTAAAACTTCAAAATTATGACCATCATAGGACTTAAATACAGTGAAAAAATCATTTTCAATTTCAGCGGCTGTTTTCCATGTGATTAAATTGAAATTTTCAGATTTTCTAGCTTCAAAAGACAATAATTCGATTGGTAAAACAATATTTAAACTTGAACAGTCTCCAGAATATGAAGGAACGCTAGGTGATGAAAACGCTGAAGGTGAAGTCCCGGATATTGTAATTGTTCCGGTTGAAGAAGGTGTTCCACAATTAGTAACCGTAAAAGTGCCAGCAACACGACTTAAATTTGTTGCACTCGAATTAAATGTGCTATTTGACACTGATACTGATCCTGCTCCTTGCATATGAATGTCATTGGCTGTATTGGCAGTGTTTCCGGAGAAACTTGAATTTGAAATTGTCAATGTTGCTGTATTGGATGCAAGTGTTCCTTTTACTGTCCCGTTTGAAAAAGCATTGTTTTCAAATGAACAACCTGAAATTGAAATAACACCTTTAGCAAAATAACAACTACCCCCATATCCAGCTGATGGTGAAGAGCTGATGGTGTTATTTCGAAATATGGAATTTGAAATTGTAACTTTGGGAGTACCTGATGTAGTTGTTAAGTAAATAGCAGAACCACAATTGTTACTTGCAAAACCTAAATTATTTCCATCCATTAAACAGTTGCTAATATTTAATGAATCTGTACCAAAAGTTCCTGAAGTATGAATTACAACACCCCCATCATATTGCGAATCATTTTTTTGATTACCAGCAAAGGTAACATTTGAAATTGACAGTTTTAAATTTGCACTAGCTCCTCCACCTAAAATATCGATACAACCGCCATACTGCGTTGCAGAGCCATTACAAAAAAATCCTCCTCCGTTTATCTCCACTTTATTTGTTTGATCAAAGGTGTAAATTAATAATACAGCACTGTTACCTGAAGCACCTGAACCCGTAGCACCATTTTCACTAAAAACAACATTATTAAACTTCACTTTATTGGTTGTTGAAGATGTCAAACTATTTATTGTAAAAACTTGACCCGTAAAATTTGTTTTATATTGATATTTTTTGAATTGAATATCATTAATTGAAGCACCAGCAGCGCCACCTGTTATTTGAGCAAAATAATATGTGTTTAAAACCGCTGTTGAACTTCCACCATTCTTTACGTTACTTGATGTGAAAAATTGATTGTCAAAAATTGTTTTAGCTTGACCTGCCCCTTTTATATGTAATCTAACTTGAATGGTATATCCACAATTTAATCCAAAACCATCTCCCCCAGAATAGCTAGTATATGTTCCTGCATCAACAAATATTGTATCTCCATGACTAAAAGTTCCTGTTCGTACATTCCATAATTTATTAAATGTAGCATACGGAGCAGAACTTGTTCCGTTTCCTGTTGTATTACTTCCTACAGCAGTGCAAAAAACATCTCCAGTTATTGAATTATCATTTACATAATATTTAGCAGTAAATGCTATATTTGACCAACAGATAATAAATAGTAGTAAACCAATTAGCTTGAGCATTTGAATAAGTTTAATGGGATTTTAACACAAACTTATTCTATGCTTAACGAATTGACTATTTATACACGTATGAATTCACGGAAAAACTACAACAAACGTCTATTCATACAAACAGAAAACATTAATTTTATTGTGCATTAGTAAGTAAAAATGGATATTTGGACACTTTTCATATCAATCATTTCTGTGGGCTTATTCCTAAGTTCTATTTTGATATTTATACAAAGTCGGAGGTCAAAATCAATCATTAAAATTCAATTTTCAGTATTCATTTTATTGTTTTCACTTATCCATATTATTTTATTTCTAATAGCCGATCCTTACACAATTATTCCTGCTGAGATTGAGAATATTTCTTCATTAATGTTTAGTGTTGTTATCATTTCAATACCTCCCGCAATTTATAATTATGTCATTTTAAATATTGATAAAAAAAATATAATCGATTTAAAAATATATCGAATAAGCTATATTTTAACATCTATAAATATTATTTCATTTATTTATTTTTCAGCCAAACCATCGGCTGATGACTTTTTATACGAAGTCATTGAAAATGTGATGAACTACTCAAATTTCATTTCATTTATTTTTATTTTCCCAGGGATTACAGTTTATTATTTCTATAAAATAATAATGGCCATTAAGAAATCAAACCCTTTTAAAAAACAATCTATTTTAGAATTAATACAACATTATCAATTCATTTCTATTGGTTATTTTGTTTTTATTAGTTTGTACCTCAGCTCAAAATATATTGATTCTACTCTAATTTTAATCACCTATCGTTTCATAACAATTTTATACATTTCAATACTTTTTATATTAATCTCAAAATACCTAAGGGAAAAGTCTAAATCATCAGAAGAAATGATTGAAGAAAATCATTACACACAAAAAAATTACCATGAAATAAGTGATAAAATAAACAAACTGATTTTAGAAGAAAAACCTTACTTAGATTCTAAAATAACTATTTATCAACTTGCAAAGATGATTGATAGCAATGAAAAATATTTATCAAATTATTTGAATGAAATACATCATCTAAATTTTTACAACTACATCAATCAATTTAGAATTGAACATGCAAAAGAATTATTAGTCGACCCAATACATGATAATTATACGATTGAAACAATCGCAAATCTGTCTGGATTTCATTCTAAATCATCATTCAATACTGCATTCAAAAAAGAAACTGGTGAAACTCCTTCTTCATTCAAAAAGAAAATAAAAACAGAGTATATTTAAAGGAAATCACTTCAAGATTCAATTTCACGCTGCATCATATAAAAAAAGGATGTATCTTTGCGCAAAATAATTGAAATCACGAAAACACTATTGAAAATCTGTTGAATGGAATAGAAACTATTTCAATGGGGAATTAATAATTGTGCTTTCGGAAAATAATAAAGAAAATGAAAAGAATTGTCGAGTTTAGAAAGTTATTAGGTGTGGAAAAAACAACATCTTTAAATGAAATGAAAAAAGTGTATAGAAATTTCATGAAAGAATTTCACCCGGATAAATTCCATGACAATCCTGAAGCTTTGAAAGAAGCCGAAGAAAAAAGTAAACGAATTATTGAAGGATACCATTTCTTAGTTAGCATTTCTCCTGAAACTGCTGAAAATAACAAAGAAAGTTATTTAGAAAGCATTAATAATAGCATAATTGTTGATTTTCAATACAAAGGACAAGTTTTGAAAATTGATTTCTCTGATGGAAATACTTACGAATATTTTGGTGTTTCTCAAGATGTTTACAAAAAATTATGTCAATCAGATTCTCAAGCTCGTTTCGCTAGAAGAAAAATTTGTACAGTATTTACTTATAGAGCCGTTACACAAACAGTAACAGCATAATTTATATCTTTTTAACACAAAATAGGATTTATTAAAGTTGTGTTTAGGATATTTAAGTAAATTTGTCATTCGTATAATTATATAAAAAATAGGTCATGGGGAAATTAGGTCCAATGGAAATTATCTTAATTTTAGCAATCGTTTTATTACTTTTTGGAGGTAAAAAAATTCCAGAATTAATGAAAGGATTAGGAAAAGGAGTTAAGGAATTCAAAGATGCTTCTAAAGGAGATGATACTTCTAAAGAAGCTAAAGAAGAAAACAACTAGAAAAATCAAGAAAAATGTATCGAACATTTGCTGAAGTTAAGAAAGCGATTACTTCAGGAGTTTCTGTATTGGAAATAGTTGAAAATTACATTTCTAAGATTAAAGAAAATTCTGATTTAAATGCATTTTTAGAAGTTTTTGAAGATTCTGCACGTCAAAAAGCAGCTGAAGTTGATCAACGTATCAAAGATGGTACTGCAGGTCGATTAGCTGGAATGGTGATTGGTTTAAAGGATAACTTATGTTACACGAATCACAAAGTTTCTGCTTCCTCAAAAATTTTGCAAAATTTCGAATCATTATATACTGGAACAGCTGTTCAACGATTAATTGATGAAGATGCAATTATGATTGGACGTTTAAATTGCGATGAATTTGCAATGGGAAGTTCGAATGAAAATTCAGCTTTTGGTCCAGTAAAAAACCCATTAAATAAAAGTTTAGTACCTGGTGGTTCATCTGGTGGTTCTGCCGCTGCTGTTGCTGCTGGACTTTGTACTGCAACTTTAGGAAGTGATACAGGTGGTTCAATTCGTCAACCTGCTTCTTTTACTGGAACGTTTGGTTTAAAACCAACTTACGGAAGAATTAGTAGACATGGATTAATTGCTTATGCTTCTTCATTTGATCAAATTGGTCCGTTCACAAATTCAATCGAAGATTCGGCTTTATTATTGGAAATAATGGCTGGAAAAGATGAATATGACAGTACTGTTTCATCAAAAAAAGTAGAAAACTATGCTTCTTTTGAAAAACCAGCTAAATTAAAAATTGCTGTTCTTCAAGAAAGTCTGGAAACGGAAGGTGTTGACCCAGAAGTAGTATCTAAAATGAATCAAATCATTGATAAGTTAAAAGCTGAAGGTCATGAAGTTGAAAGCGTTTCATTTCCCTATTTAGATTACATGGTACCAACGTATTATGTATTAACTACTGCTGAAGCTTCTTCAAATTTATCTCGTTTCGACGGAGTACATTATGGTTATAGAAGTCCTGAAGCTGTTGGTGTTGAAGCAACCTACGTAAATTCAAGAAGTGAAGGTTTTGGCCCAGAAGTTCAACGTAGAATTATGGCTGGGACATTTGTTCTTTCAAACGAATTTTACGATGCATATTATACAAAAGGTCAAAAAGTAAGAAGAGTATTAAAAGATAAAACGGACGAGATTTACAAAAATTTCGATATGATGATTCTTCC